>DATLWV010000354.1:0-12509 GCA_035576145.1 Terriglobia bacterium | reverse complement strand
CGGAAGCCGGCGCGGCGCTGCTTACTCTTGTGTTTCTTGAGCTTGCCGCTTCATACGCGGGCCGCGAACCTTCCCGGCCCGGTGCCCGGCGCCGGGCTCCAACATCGTGAAATAACAGCGCCAAAGTCCATTAACTCTCTGCTACATATGATTACATTGTTTTAAACATAGGATATTTCAACAATCATTGACAACAAACAGCGTTTCTGATTTTATAAATATATGGAAATAGGAAAACGCATACGAACGCTGCGTGAAGCCAAGGGCCTCTCGCAGGGAGATATTGAAAAACGGTCGGGACTGCTGCGGTCGTACATCTCGCGGGTTGAAGGCGGGTACACGGCTCCGTCACTCTCGACTCTGGAAAAATTTGCCAAGGCGCTGGAAGTTGAAACTTACCAGCTTCTTTTTCGGGGACCCGGGCATCCCACGGCCCCCCGTGTCCCGCCGCAGGCAAGCCAGTCAAAATCTGTCCGCAAGCTGCTCAAGTACTTCGAAGGTTTGTCCACACCAAATCGCAAGCTCGTCATCACACTTGCCAGCAAGCTGGGCAAAGATTAATCACCGCGCACGCCGGGAGGAAGCCTGACCTCGCGATGGCGGAGCTTCGGCAGGCCCGGCGCTGACTAAAGTGACATGCCGGTGTCGCCCGCGCCTCCACGGCCGGACGGCGCCCTCGCCAGAAGCTGGTCCAGCCGCTGGTTGATCCCTACGGCCTGCTTGCGGATCTTGGCCAGCAGATACAAACCGTAGAACAGGCACAGGATAAAAACCAGAATGAAGGCCAGAGATACCAGGATTGCAATCGTCTGAATGGTTTGTGGATCATACATGGCGGCGTCTCCGTTCTCAATTGCTTCAACCCGAGGGCCCCTTCATTCACCATGGGGCCAGGTTTACATCCCGTGAAGAACCAGGGGAAGGTTTTCAATAAATGGCCGTGCAAGGTCCTGCCTGAGCAGCTTGATATTGCAAAAATCCACGTTATAACGAGGCCTACCTGAAATCAAGTTTTTGCCCTCCCGCAGCGTAGGGATTTCAGTGCGGCACTCCTTTTGCAAGAACTTCTCTTTCACTCCGCGCCACAATGTGATAAGACATTCTGCTCGATATAGCGACAGCTTCATAACCCTGCGTGGCGGGAAGAGTTCGCCTCTACGCCTACCTGAGCAATGGAGGATTGACCATGGCCAAAGAACTTGATCGAAGAGAATTCATGAAAAGGGCCGCCGCCGGGACGGCCGCGGCGGGAATCGGATTCCCTGCCCTGGGCAAAGCAGCGCAGGCAGCCCCCAGTGACAGGGTGCGGGTGGGAGTCATCGGCACCGGCCGCCAGGGCCGCGGCGACCTCAGCGCTTTTCGCGAGCAGCCCGATGTTGAAATTGCCGCCGTCTGCGACGTTTACAAACCCAACCTCGATGAAGGCCTGAACGACTCCGGCGGCCAGGCGCAAACATATACCGACTTCCGCCAGGTGCTCGACCGCAAAGACATCGACGCCGTCATCGTGGGCACGCCCGACCACTGGCACGCGCTGGTGACGGTTGAAGCCTGCAAGGCCGGCAAAGACGTTTACGTGGAGAAGCCCATTTGCCACACCGTCGACGAGGGCATCGTGATGGTGGAGGCCGCGCGCAAGTATAACCGCGTGGTGCAGGTGGGAACGCAGCAGCGCTCCGGCATCCACTTCCAGAAGGCAGTCAAGCTGGTGCAGGACGGATTCATCGGCAAGGTCAGTTTTGTCCGCACCTGGAACTACGCCAACCAGTATCCGGAAGGCATTGGAAATCCCGCAGATTCCAATCCGCCATCAGATCTCGACTGGGACGCCTGGCTCGGCCCGGCGCCCAAGGTTCCCTTCAACTGGAACCGCTTCGGACCCGATCCCAATCTTCCTCCCCGGTGGGCCACCTTTCGCTATTTCTGGGATTACGCCGGCGGTTACATGACCGACTGGGGCGTGCATCTCATCGACATTGTCCACTGGGCCATGCAGGTGGAAGGCCCATCGGTCATCGCCAGTATGGGCGGGAAGTATTTCATCAAGGACAACGCCGAAGCACCCGACACGCTGCAGGTGACTTACGAATACCGGAATCCCGATTTCGTCTGCGTCTACGAAAACCGCTGGGACAACGGCAATTCCATGTACGGCAAAGGCTACGGGATTGAATTCCACGGTACCGACGGAACGCTGTTTGTTGACCGCAGCGGCTTCGAAGTGATTCCGGAACAGTATCGTGAAAACATCACAAAAGATACTCATCCGAGAACAGCCTCGGTGAAAATGAAATCAGCGAACGATTCACACTTTGACCACGTCCGCAATTTCCTCGACTGCATGAAGTCACGCAAGCGGCCGATTTCCGACATTGAGATCGGGCACCGCTCCACCAGCGCCTGCCTGCTGGGCAACGTGGCTTTCCGCAGCAAGGAACGGATTGAGTGGGACGTGAAAAACCAGAAGCTCATTTCCGGCGGCAGCAAGGCCCAGCAATACGTCACCCGCAATTACCGCGCGCCGTGGAAGCTGGCGGTGTGACAGAGGTGGCAAAGCTGGTGGCGACTTCGCGAACGTACACTTTGTAGCACAGATTCATCGCACCATCCAGGGAGGTCCAAATTACGAATTACTGATTACGAGTTACCGAACTTGTCGTGCGTCTGGAGTGTGCCTGGTAATTCGTAATTCATAATTTGTAATTCGCTTTCACCCTTCAAAACCATGTTCGGGCTTTTCCTCGTATCTAATAAAGCAATGGGGAGAAGGAAGGCGGAGCTGCAGTCAGGGGGTATCGCACACGAAGATGGCGTTGGCGCCCGGCTGGGTTCCGACCGGAGCGACCATCGCCACGGTTCCCTGGCCGTCGCCGGCAAAAGAACCTATCGGTTTCCCGTTCAGGTTGCCGAGAAGGAGCCCGAAATCCACCTGCGTGGTCAAGCGGACCACCTGCCCTTCACAGAAACAGAAGATGCCGAAACTATTCGCCTGGCCTGAGGGAGAACCGGCAAACATAATGCTGCCTGCTCGTCGTCCCGCCGCCTGCCCCTGGATGGCGTTAAATGTGGAGTCGCTGGCGGGGCCCCCGCCGGGAGCGAGCTGCGCCTTCACCGGCTGAGAAGGGTCGCCGGCCAGTTCCGCCGTTTGCGCATCGCCTCCCTGCAGCAGCACCAGCAGCAACTGCACCGGCTTCTGGTTCGAACGCGCAGGAAGCACCTGAACTGTGTCGGAAGGTTTCGGCGGAGGGTCAAGTTGCTGGAAATTCCGCACCGCCACGGCCCGGAAGAATTGCTCCCGTGCCGCCGCCATGTCCACACCATGCCTCACAAAGACGGCCTCATCATGGCTGGCGAACAGCGGTTCCAGGATTTCCCGGGGCCCCAGCTGAAAATCTTTGGGCAGCCCCACCTCGCGTAATCCTCCCGAGAGCCAGAGGTACAAACCCGAGTGCGGGCTGGCGCCCCCCGTGCGCGCCGCAAACAGAACTGCTCCGCTCGAACCGATCACCGGGGCGGAAAACGCCGTGAAGCCGGACCCGGAACTTTTTCCGCTGCCATTGCTGGCCACCAGTTCTGCGCTTGTGCCTGTCACGCGGACGATGGCCTCGGTCGGCGCGCCTCCTCCGCCGCCCTTCAAAGTCGCCTTGAAGGCCACAGCCCCGGCGTCATTGATGCAGGGCGCGCTGAACGATTCGTACTGTTCGTGCGACGCGGGAGAAACCAGTCCCTCAAAAGCCACCACCGAAAAAGAAACTCCCTGCGACCGTACCACGGCCCGCACGCTGTTGCGGGGGCTCTCCATGGTGGTGCGGAAAACAATCTGATCGTTCCCGTTCATGGCCAGGTCGTAAAACGGGCCAAAAGTGAAACCGGGATGCCCGGGAACCGCCGAGCCGCTCACCAGAACAAGGCGCGCGTTCACCTGGGCGCGGGCAGCGTCCGTTCCAAGGCATATCAACAGCACGGCGCACAATCCTGTCGCAGCAAAATGTCTCAAGCGCATTTTCCTCATTCGCTGTTCCCTCATCACAGGTCCGGTTGCCAACCTCACGGCCAGCCGAGGCCGCCTCCACGGGCTGCCGTGGCCGCTCCAGCATTATAGGGCACAGGTCCAGAAAAAGGCCTCAGAAAGCGCCGTGGGCGGTGAAACAGGAAATTGGGAATCTTGGCCGGCGGGCTATTTGAGGTAGCAGACGCCATAATGGCGCCCTGATTCCGAAACCCGTGTCCAGACGACTCTTGCAGGGGTTTCCACCGGCGCCTGGTTGTCGGCAAAGGGCAGCGTGATGAAGAGTTCATCATCCACATTAAAAACTTTGGCGCTCACAAAGCAGAGCCCGCCTTTTGAGACGTTACGCGTTTGTGCAATATCTGTAACTCCCCAGCTGTTGCGGACCCTGAGCCGCATCACGAGATTCAGACGCCGCGATTTGCGCCGCTCCGGAGGAGGAGGCGCCGTCCGTTCGCTTTGCTTGATCATTTCAGAGGTAACAGGCTGGTCACTCGGCTTCCACCGGGTGGTTTCCTTGCAGCGGTCGCAATGGCGAGAAATCAGCCCGGTGGCCAGCAGAACGTCATACTCGATGGTCGACAGCGGGCTTTGTGTGGCGTTCCTGCAGGCGGCGCATTCAATCAGTACCTTGGGCTGCAGGCCCTCGGCCGGAGGCGTATAATCGATGCCCCAGATTCCACTCTCCGGGTTCAGCGCCTCGACTCCCCATTCCCGCCGGTCGCCAAAAACCTGCTGGAAAGCGCCCACAACCCGGAACTCTTCCTCGATATCGTTCGCAAGGTTCCTGATGAGAATGATGTCGTCCGGCAGAAGTGGATGGGTCAGGCTGATGCGGGCCCCGCCCGGGCTGAAGCTGACGGTGATAGTCTCCTCACTGAACGATACGCCGGAAACGTCATTCCCGATAACCCGAATGCGAACGGGCGCCAGCACGCGATCTGTCCGTCGTTTCTGCTCTTCCGGCATGGGTCAGTTCAGGCAACCTCCGCTCCCTCAATCATGTGGTCCCCGATATTTCAGACCAGTTTCCTTATGTAATTAGAAATCGGCTGAATGGGGAAAAAGGATTAGGCCGCTGCGAAAGGCGTAAACACGCCCTGTCTGGTAAGGGACTAAAAGCAAGGACTCAGGAGGAGGCTTTGCAGACGCCGCTGCTCAGGCCTTTGCCATCTCACTGAGCCGGGCGATGCCGCCCGCTTCGTCTTCAGCGATCGCGAAATACTCGGAAAGCTTCACCTCGTCCAGCACGCGCCGGACGCGTTCGTCGAGCGACACCAGGACCAGGTGGGCACCTGCCTTCTGGATCGCAGCACGGCAGCCGGCCAGGAATCCCAGGCCCGTCGAGTCAATGTATGGCACGTGGGTAAAATCAAAGATGAGTTTTCGGGTTCCCGAGTCGACCAGTTTCCTGACCTTCTCGCGGCACTGCGGCCCATCCTGGCCCGCTATGAACTTGCCCTGCAGCCGCAAAATCATCACATCATTGAGCGAATCGACTGTGATTTCCATAGTGCCTGATTTTACAAACCCGCCTACGCCTATGCTATGAAACTTGAAAAGGGGTGTCAAGCGAGCACTGGCGCTGGAGCCCGGGTCGGGTCCGGCAAACCATAAATCCCAGTACTCCCGCGCGGCATCAAGCCTGCGTGGTGTCTCTGTGTTCTCCGCGTCTTGATAAGGTTGAACACAGAGGTCACAGAGGCTCTGTGTCGTCTGTGTTGCGCTTTTCTCTCGGCCACAGAGGTCACGGAGGAAAACCGTGCCAGGATGCGCCGCCACGGTCCCACGACTCTGACCCGCCGCCCGGTCCCTGAAGCCCTGAACCGCAAACATGCAGGCAGCGCGATAACCTCCTGCCCGGTTAAAAAAAACTGCCGGCGCGAAGCGTTTACCTTCCCGCCGGCAGCCGTTTTGAACTCAGGTTAGAGGAGCCCGAATTCTCTTGCGAGTGCGATTCAGGCTCCCGCCGGTATTAGTTTTCCTTGCCCGCTTTCTGGCGCTGCTCGCGCAGCACGGCCTTGCGGGAAAGGCGGATCTTGTTGCCGTCAATCGAAATCACTTTCACCAGCAACTGGTCGCCTTCCTTCAGCTCGTCGCGAATATCGCGGATGCGATGTTCGGCAACCTCGCTGATGTGCAGCAGGCCGTCGGTGCCGGGGAATATTTCGACGAAGGCTCCAAAGTCCGCCAACCGGACCACTTTGCCGAGGTAGGTCTTGTTCAGCTCGGCCTCCGCCATCATGTCCTTGATGATCTTCAACGCCTTGCTGGCTGAAGATTCGTCCACGGCCGCCACGTTCACGCGCCCGTCGTTTTCCACGTCGATCTTGGCGCCGGTCTGCTCCACGATTCCGCGGATCACCTTGCCGCCGGGTCCGATCAGTTCGCCGATCTTGGCCGGATTGATGTGGATGGTGTGAATGTGGGGAGCGTAGGCGGAAATCTTGGTGCGGGCTTCGGGAAGCGTGGCCAGCATTTTCTCCAGAATATGCAGCCGCGCCGCCTTGGCCTGCGCCAGCGCTTCCGCCATGATCTGGGGCGTGATGCCGGTGACCTTGATGTCCATCTGGAGCGCGGTGATGCCGTCCTTTGTTCCGGCCACTTTGAAGTCCATGTCGCCGTAATGGTCTTCGGCGCCGGCTATGTCGGTGAGGATGGCGTACTTGTCTCCTTCTTTCACCAGTCCCATGGCGATGCCCGCCACGGGCGATTTGATGGGTACACCGGCGTCCATCAGGGCCAGGCAGCCGCCGCAGACGCTCGCCATGGATGATGATCCGTTGGACTCCAGGATGTCAGAAACCACGCGCACGGTATAAGGGAAAGTTCCCTCGTCCGGGACCACCTGGAAGAGCGCTCGTTCCGCCAGCGCGCCGTGCCCGACTTCGCGCCGCCCCGGGCCGCGCAGGAAGCCTACCTCGCCCACGCTGAAGGGCGGGAAGTTGTAGTGCAGCATAAATCGCTTGAAGGATTCGCCTTCCAGCACGTCGAGGCGTTGCTGGTCTTCAGCGGTGCCGAGCGTTGCCGTCACCAGAGCCTGCGTCTCGCCGCGCGTAAACAGCGCCGAACCGTGGGTGCGCGGCAGCAGTCCCACTTCACAGGTGATCTGCCGTACCTGGTCAAAGGCACGCCGGTCAGGACGCTGGCGTTTCAGCAGCGTGTCCTCGCGGAAAACGCGCTCCTCGAGGCGGCCAAAGGCTTCGCCCACCTTCTTGCGCTTTTCTTCGTCGGTCTCGGGGTAACTCGCCAGCAGCGATTCCTTCAACTCGGAAATCTTGTTCTGGCTTTCCAGCTTGGGATATTTCGAAGTGTCCATGGCCTGGCGGAGGTTCGCCTCCACTTTCTCCCGGACTTCCGCCTCGATGGCTTTGTCGAATTCCGGGGCCACAAACTCCCGCTTCCTGATCCCCAGCTTCTGGAAAAGCTCTTTTTCCATCGCGATGATCTTCTTGATTTCACCGTGGGCGTACTGGATGGCGTCGTTGACGGTTTCTTCGGAAACTTCGGTGGCGCCTGCTTCCACCATCGCGATGCCGTCTTCACTGCCCGCCACCACCATGTTCAGCAGGCTTGCCTTCACTTCCGAGTAAGTGGGATTGGTGACCAGGTGGCCTTCCACCAGGCCCACGCGCACCGCCGCCACCGGCGTTGGAAACGGAATGTCTGACAGGTAAAGGGCCGCCGCGCCCGCCACCAGGCCGATGACGTCCGGGTTGTTGTCCGTGTCGGCCGAAAGCACCATGGCGATCACCTGGGTCTCGTCTTTGTAGCCGTCAGGAAACATGGGCCGCACGGGGCGGTCAATCAGCCGGCTGCTGAGAATTTCCTTTTCTGTTGGGCGCCCTTCACGCTTGAAAAAACCACCGGGAATCTTCCCGGCCGCATAGGTATACTCGCGATAGTCCACAGTGAGCGGAAAGAAATCAATTCCCTCACGCGGTTTGCTTGAACACGCCGTTGCCAGCACAACCGTATCTCCGTAACGAACAAAAGCCGAGCCGTTCGCCTGCTTGGCGACTCTGCCGACCTCAATTGAAAGTGTGCTTCCACCCAGTGGAATGCTGACTTGCTCCATTAATTTATCCTCCGAATCTCGCTGGCTCGTTTGCCCCTTTCCACTTTGCGCCGTGAGAACGCTCCGGATTCACTTCCGGTCGCCAGCCATTCGCGGCAGGGACTTCAGATAGCCTTGTCACATTGGTGTGGGAACTACGGACCGAGGCGGGCACTTCAAAATACGAACCAACCAACTCGACACGCGCAAAGCCCCCATTAAGCAAAAAGCGACCCGTGGCACGCCTGCCGGGGGTCGCTCAGTCCTGAAGGGGCAGTTTGACCCAGTGTCTTCTCGCTTTCCTTCACAACCGCTTATTTGCGGATCCCTAACCGGTCGATCACCTGCTTGTAACGATCGGCATTATGCCGTCTCAGATAATCAAGCAGACGCTTCCGTTTGCTGACCATCGTCAGCAAGCCCCGTCTTGAAGCATGATCTTTCCGATGTACGCGAAAGTGCTCTGTCAGGTATGAGATGCGCTCAGTCAAGACAGCGATCTGCACCTCAGGCGAACCCGTATCCGAAGTATGAACCTTAAAGTTTGCGATAATCTGTGACTTTGAATCCCGGGTTAACGCCATCCGCTAATTCTCCTCGTTTCCGACTGTTTCTCCCACATTTTCATCGGATAGCATAGCATTGTTTTCGTCAATTTGGCAAAAGTTTGGGTAGTGCCCTAATTTGGCTCTCGCTGGGAAAATACGTCGCATGGGGTGGGTGGCGATGGCATTCGGTCGGTGTGTTTGCTATCTGACACTCATTGAGGAAATTCAGCGGGAGGAGAAAACAGGGCTATGGCTGGCTTGACCCGCTCGCATCTGGAAGCGCAAGTGTCTGGAATGCTTTCTTGCCCTGGATAACATTGTATCCGACCGTGTAGGAGTAGATGCTCGCGGGGACAAATTCTATTCGTATATCCCTGAAGTTGCGGACCTCCGTTTTCGTTTTCGATGTAACCAGAGGTCTCTTCAATTGATTTGCTTTGCAAAAGGCGAGAAGGCTTCTTAATTCGTCAGGGTTATCACAGTATCGATCCGACCATTTCACCTCAACCACCCATTCCGCTTTCTGTTTAGGCCCGAGGTACACCATATCCACTTCCCCATCATGCCATCGCCCATAGTAGAGGGGTTCGTCGCTATGAAACCACTGGGAAAAAATCGAGGTTTCAGCGAGCGAGGCAACAGCTTCGTCCTCCGCCCCTAACGGTGAAAACAATGCCGCACGCATGGAGGGGTTGGTCAGGTAAATCTTAAAAAAATTCTCCCTCTGAAACCTCTTTGCGTTGCGGTCAACGCGGTGCACAACCTTTATGAGGAAGGCGGCTTCAAGGTACTCGATGTACCGCTTTAGGGTGTTCTTTGCCACGCCGGAGTTCTTGGAAAGTTCTCCCAAAGAAATCTCGTTTGCAGTATTGAAAGCCAACGTGGTGAATAGGTAGTTGAGCTCTTGAATGTCTGAAATACCGTATAAGCTGGGCAGATCTCTCAAAAGGACTTTGTCAATGATGTCGCTCTTAATGAAACGGCCTGGATCAGCCTGAATTGGGGCTGAAAAAATTACTTCTGGATAGCCACCAAAATTCAGATAGCGGAGAAACTGGTTATTAAGTTCTTCGATGTTTTTTGTCTTGAAAAATCTTGTTTCGGCTTCTTCTAATAGGCTGAAGTTTTCGATCGTGGCGGACTCGTCAACGGCTTCTTTCCCAGGTTCGGGTCTCCCTTTACTGATCGGCTCATCCACAAGGCCATCCTTGCCGAGCAGATGCAGGTATTCATAGAAGGTCAGGGGTGGGAGGAGAAAATCGGTAAACCGGCCAGCGCCGGACTCCGTGCTTTTAAGCCGCAACGCGGCAGCGGCCGACCCCGAGGCAATACACTTTATGTTGGGATGCGAATCTACGATCGATTTAAGGTGCACCTCCCAGTTGCGCAGGTACTGAATCTCATCAAAGAATATGTATACCTCTTCCGATTTATACTCCGCTCCGCATGCCTGGCTATAGTAACTAAGCAGTTTCTCCAAGGTGAGTCCGTTATATATGGGGTGGTCCACCGAGAAATAGCATATCGATTTAGGTAGTGCCCCTTCATCGAGAATAGCTTGGATAGAATGGTAGATCATCACGGTTTTGCCGACCCGTCTGGGGCCCATCAGAACGACGGCCCTTCGGACAGAACGTGTTTTGACCAGCGGAAGAAATAGATCAAGGTAGGGACGCGGCCTCATCTCCCGATGGAAAGGGCTCACAGCGTGTTCACCTTCCCACCAGGGGTTCTCCATCTGGGTCCGTCGAATAATTTCTTCCTTTGAGACCGCCTGCATAGTGTGAGTTTAGGGATTCTTTAAAATAAAGTCAAGGTCCTGATCTTAATTTGAAATGTTGATTTAACTCTCTTTTTTCTAATAGTTTAAAGGCTAATAATAGTGCTGCTTTGCATCGTTGAAGGGCCAAAGTGGGGGCAGGGTTGCACGGCGCCTTTCCCTCAGGATATGGTTATGGTCGTAGGTCTGAGGGGCCCGGGCAGAATAAGAGAGAAGGAAGCCGTACTCGGCCCCGGGCATGGAAGGTGCCATCTTGGCCAGCCGCGAGCTGGGCGGTTCATCTCGGTCCAAACCAGGGCCCTACCAAAGTCTGGCAATAAGAGGCTGCACCGCCGCTGAAGGCCCGGCAGACCTCACAGGGCGGGATTTAAGGGTTGGGTGTACGGCAGGAGCCCTAAACCGCCCCCGCCGACGGCATCAGGTAGATCTCTTCCACCGAAGTCCGCTCCGGCTGCTCGAGGGCCGAAATCACCGCCGCGGCAACGTCTTCAGGCTGCATAACCCGCTCGCGCGGAACTTCAAAGTCGAACTCGTTCAGCATCTCGGTATCTGTCAATCCCGGCAAAATAGCCGTGACGCGGATTCCAAGCGGCCGGAGTTCCTTGCGAAGCACCCGGGTCAGACCCAGCGCTCCGAATTTAGCCGCCGTATAAGCGGAACAATTCGGAAACGCGTAGCGCCCGGAAGAAGACAAAATGTTGACGAGGTGCGCGTGACGGCTTCCTCGCCACAACGGGAGAGCCGCCTTAGCGGTGAGAAAGAGCGAGCTGAGGTTGGTTTCAATGTTGCGCTGCCAGTCTTCTAGCGTGGTTTCGGTGAAGGGCTTGTAGGTAAAAATGCCCGCGCAATTCACCAGGATGTCGAGCCGGCCATGCCGCCGTTTCACCTGCTTGAAGATGCGGTCGACGTCCTCGGGCCGAGCCACATCGGCAGCAACCGCGCTCGCCTTCGCGCCCAGCTTCTTCCGGGCCGATTCGAGCGCCTTCCGGTTGCGCGACACCAGCACCACTTCCGCTCCCGCGCGCACCAGCGCCTGCGCAATCGCCAGCCCGATGCCGCGGCTCGCGCCCGTCACAACTGCAACCCTGTTTTTCAGTGTGGCCATAAAAAAAATCGGAAGTAGGGAGTCGGGATAAATCCCTGTTCCCCACTCTCTATTCACGACTCACGATTCACGAGTCACGACTCACTAACTCCTCTCCCTCACCAGCCTCAAAAACTCGGCCCGGGTCTGGCCGTCGTCGCGGAAGGCTCCCAGCATGGCGGACGTCACGGCCACGGAATTCTGTTTCTCCACGCCGCGCATAATCATGCACAGGTGCTTGGCTTCAATAATCACGCCCACGCCCTGCGGCTTGATGGTTTCCATAATGGTCTCGGCAATCTGGTTGGTCAGCCGCTCCTGGATTTGCAGCCGCCGCGCAAAAACGTCCACCAGCCGCGGAATCTTGCTCAGCCCGATCACTTTCTTCGTGGGAATATAGGCCACGTGGCAGCGCCCGAAAAACGGCAGCAGGTGGTGCTCGCACATGCTGAAAATCTCAATGTCTTTCACAATCACCATCTCGTCATAGGCCACCGAATAGACGGCGCCGTTCAGCACCTTCTTCACATCCTTGTGGTAGCCGCTGGTCAGGAACCTCAACGACTCCGCAACGCGGTGGGGAGTCTTCAACAGTCCCTCGCGCGCGGGGTCTTCGCCCACTCCATGCAGCATGGCGCGCACTGCTTCTTCCAGCGGATCCGGATTGTTCACCTGCTCCGGTTCCGCCACTGTCGATCTATGGTTCGTCTTCATCTCTTTTCTCTCGTTGCCGCCGCTCCCGAGTACTCGAATGAATTCGAGCTCGTCTCTTCCAGGCGCACTTTCGCAAGCTGTGCGCTTCCCTTCGCGCTGTCGAGCCTGGAGCGGAGCAGGTTGTAAATCTCGACGCAAAGATTTTCCGTGGTCGGCACTTTTCCCTTAAAGTTGGGGACGTCCAGGTTCAGGTAGGTATGGTCAAACCGGTCCAGCACTTCACTCTCGACGGCCTGGTCCAGCAGCCCCAGGTCCATCACCATTCCGGTCGATGGGTCAACCGGCCCGCGCACCGTCACCTCCACAATGTAGTTGTG
>DATLWV010000353.1:0-11301 GCA_035576145.1 Terriglobia bacterium | reverse complement strand
CTGGCGCCGCTGCAGAACCACTGGTGGAATGGCGC
This sequence comes from Terriglobia bacterium, assembly GCA_035576145.1. Classification (GTDB taxonomy): domain Bacteria; phylum Acidobacteriota; class Terriglobia; order UBA7540; family UBA7540; genus SCRD01. Next base: position 11,266 of record DATLWV010000353.1, on the reverse strand, counting down.
CCTCTATGTGACGACGCGCGGTTTGACCACCTCGCCGATTCCCTATAAGGGCGAGGCGTTCGAAATCCAGTTTGACTTTGTGGATCACCGGCTTGAGATCCTGAGTTCCTTCGGCAGGAAGCAGGTGCTGGCGCTTGAGCCAAAATCCGTGGCCACTTTTTACCGGGAGTTTCTCGCAGCGATGCGCGCGGCCGGAATTGAATCGACCATCGACCCCAAACCGCAGGAGGTTCCGGAGCCGATTCCGTTCGACCAGAATGAAACGCATCGATCCTACGATCCTGAATACGCAAACCGGCTGTGGCGCATTCTATTGTCAACCTCCATGGTGTTCGAGGAGTTCCGCGCCCGCTACATGGGAAAAGCCAGCCCTGTCCATTTCTTCTGGGGCAGCTTTGACCTGGCTTACACGCGCTTCAGCGGGCGTGTCGCCCCGCCGCGCAAAGGCATCATCACCTCGGAGGCCTATTCGCACGAGTGCAGCAGCCTGGGCTGGTGGCCTGGGGGCGGACCAGTAAAGGGGCCGGCATTCTATGCTTACACCTCGCCGGCGCCAGAGGGATACGGCCAGCAGGTCGTGCGGCCGGAAGCTGCCTCTTATGATGGCAAGCTCGGCGAGTTCATCCTGATGTACGATGATGTTCGGCGCGCCCAGTCGCCGCGCCAGTCCATTCTGGATTTCGCCCAGAGCGCTTATGAGGCAGGCGCCAACCTTGCAAAGTGGGACAGGAAATTGCTTGAGAGGAGATGAACGCCATGCCAGAAGAGCGCTGCACGCACCTGGACCAGATCAAAATTGAAACCACGGACAAGACCGTATGCGAAGAGTGCATCAAGATGGGCGACAGTTGGTTGCATCTGCGGTTGTGCCTGACCTGCGGGCACGTGGGCTGCTGCGATTCTTCCAAGAACAAACACGCAACCAGGCACTTCCGCGCGAGTACCCACCCACTGGTGCGCTCCATCGAGCCGGGTGAAAACTGGGTATGGTGCTACGCGGATGACATTTTCGTAGGGGAGATCGAGGACTAAATTTATCGAGGGAATCTTAAAGCCCGCCGGGAGGCTTTCGATGAGCATCTTCCACCACGATCATCATCACCAACACGAACACCGCCGGGGCTTCCTGAAAAAGAGCTTTCTATTCCTTGGCTCTCTTGCCGCACCCACCAGCTTTGCCCGTGCCGCGCGGCCGCATTCACAAGAAGATGAGCCCGGCCACCATCACCACCCAAACCCCGCCGCTGCCCCAGCGCCGGTGCCGGCAGAGGCTAAAAAGGCTGAGGAACCTTACCGGATCTTCGACGCTCATCTACACTGCCCCAGCGAGGACGGGGCCGTCTGGCAATGGTATCCGGTAACGAAAAGCTTTGAGGAGTTTGTCAGCTACCTGGACCGCTCGGGTGTCGAGCGCGGCATCATCAATTCCGTGCGGTGTCAACTGGCCAAAAGTCCTGCGGAGTTCATCAAAGGCAACCGCGAAGTTGCCCGCTACGTTGAGCGTTACCGCGGGCGCTTTGTGGGCGCCTGCGTTGTGAATCCCCTTTTCATCGACGAGGCGCTGCGCGAAATCGAGGATTGCCGCAAACAGCTGGGTTTTGTCTGGGTGGGCGAACTCTGCAACTACACGGTTCCCTACCCTTACACCATCAGGGAATTTGAGATGTTGGTCGAGCAGGTGCGCAAGCTTGGCATGGTGCTCGATGTCCATACCGAACTTACGGAGATGGAATACATTATCCAGAAGTATACCGACACTACCATCGTTTTCCCCCACTTCGGTGGAAGCCCGAACGATATTTTCAAGCGGCTCGACCTTGTTGCAAAGAACCACAACTGCTACATGGACACGTCCGGCGCCGGGCACGAGCGCGTGGGAATGCTGGAGTATTCGATGAAGTCCATCGGGGCGGACCGTGTGCTCTTCGGTTCAGACTTCACCATCAACGATCCCAGCGGCGTGATCGCGCGGATCGAAAATTCATTCCTGACCGAAGAGCAAAAACGGAAAGTCCTGTCGCAGAATCTGGACGCGTTGCTGAAGAGAGTTGAGCCAGCCGGTTGACAGCAAACGGCAAATCCCGATCACAGCCATCCGCATCGAAGTTTTCTTAATGTTGCGCCTGGCGCTGCTGGTGACAAATTTCCTGAATTCGCCCGGCAGCGTAGGTTTGCACACATTACAGCAGACGCCGCGTACGTGTCACAGTGGACTACCACTGCACGCCAGGATATAGGCTGGGAATGCGGTGGATCCGGTAGCCAATCTGGCCGGTCACGTCGAGTTGCCAGACGGTCTGCGGGTTAGCTTCATTTGTCACTTCCGTGACGCGGGAGTTGTAGGGGTTTCCGGGCAGAAAGCCTTCATCAAACTCAACATCGCTGTTGCCCAGCAATTCGATACTCCCCACGGCCGCTGAATATGCCAGGGGAGAATCCTCCCAGAGGACCTGTGCCGTTCTCGTTGCCTCGTCAATCTGAAAAAAGGGAACCCTGCTGTAACAGGCAGGCTGGCCCGTTGTCCCGCAGAGGGACCCGCTGTTGTCAAGGACGCGGATGAATCCGTTGTCAAATGCTCCCAAGGTGAAGATGCCGGCGGTGGCTGTGCTCAGAATGTGGATATCGTGCTGGCCATACATCCATGCCGCCGGAGCTCCCGAATCCAAAGAAAAATCTCCCTGGTATCCGAATTTCCAAAGAACGTCCCCGTTCCCCCTGCCGTCGTTGTAGTCAATCTTGATCACCCATGATTGGTGGCGGCTCGAGTAGAGCAAATTGCCATCGTCCGCTGAGTAGATGACCGCGTTGCCATGAGTCCAGTCGGGCAGGCCGCGAGGATGCCGATTGACGTCAAGATGATCGAAAGTGTCCCAGGCCCATACCGGATTCCAGTTCTGGTCGAGATCCACGAGGGCGTCCCCGCGAACAGTGGTGGTGCCGGGGTAGCCGGGAAGATCGGTGAAGTCTTTATTGTGGAAAGCGAGCAGAATCACGTGCCCATTGGGCAACATGGCAAAATCGTGATGCAATGCATTCACTGTTAGATTAATACCGGCTGCCGCCAGGCGATCGTTCAGTTCCGCCACGCCAAGTTCCCGAAGGGTATTCCCGGCCAAGTCGATCTCTCGAAGTATTCCCGGCCCGTCCGTCACCGTGCCCGAAGTGTATACATATGCGAGGACATGCCCGTTCTGCATCAGTTTGAAGGGGACGGATCTATAACCGGCCGTTCCGGTGGGATCAAGGTCGTAGTACCAAATGACGTTCCCTTGCAGGTCCGTGACCAGTGCTTGCAAGGGGTACGTTGTTGTGGTCGATTGGGGAGCGCCGGTAAGCTGCAGCAACTCGACGCCCGGGTTGGGCGCCAGGGTGCTTGACACGGTTACTGTAATCGGGGGAAGGCGGGAAGCGGGCACGGCGCCGGTTTGAAATGTGTGATCGACGTCCTGAAACTCGACTCCGCCCGGCAAATCAACCAACGCCCGCAGGTGATAAGTGCTGGAGCCCCGCATGCCCGCCACAAGAATTTCCACCGGCCCGCCGCCGGCGGGCGCAGGCTGCGACCACGTATCCAACCCATACGAGGTATCGGGACCGAACCCCACTTTCACTTTGGCGCCGTCTGGAATCGTCGTCGAGTATTTTGCAACCAACGGGTTGCCCGTTGCTGCGACGCTGCCGGGCGCCAGGACCCAAATTGTGGCGTACGCAATTCTTGAAGGGTCGGCAACGCTTACGGCCCTAATCATAATCGAGTGTGCCAGGCCGCTCGTGGGCGCGTGGTAAAGCCCGGTGGAGTCAATCGAGCCTAGGTTTGAACCAGATGTTACGATTGACCATGTGACCGCGGTCTGGGTGGTACCGGTGACTTTAGCATCCAATTGGAGCGCGCTGCCGCTAGCCACAGCAGAATCGGCGGGTGAGACTGATATGGAGATTTGATTTCTGGCGTCTGGCAGACTCTGGCCGCAACCGATGGCAAGAACCGCTGCGATGATTACCAGCGCGAGAAAGGAAACACAGCCCCCGAATTTCTTCCGGGTCCTCTCTCTCACCATAAAACAATAGTGAGTAACCCCCTGGTTGTGAGATGTCTCCATGTTTACAAGCAGGGTGCTTGAGATCAACCTGTCTGCCGGATTCTATCGGAGCGACCTTAAACATTTGTCAGAATAATGTCTGAGGCGTGCAAAGAGTCTGTCGGGCGCGGAAGGCAATGCTTGCGCCGGCTGTGGCCGGGACAGGAAGGCCCCCTTCCAATTCCGCAATACACCACTACCCTTATCCGGAGGCGGAGGGTTGGAAGTCTTTGGAGACGGTTGGCTTGCCCGGCTGGACACCCCCGGCCCCTGTGCACGGCAGCCGGGCCCATCACCAAAAACAAGCCAGCCCACTAGACCCAACGGTTAAACCATTCCAGCATCAGCTGCTGGGCGCGGGCCGGAAAGCTGTGCGGACCGTCAAAGGTGTAAGTCTTGAAGCGTTCCGGCTTGCCAATCGTTTCATAGCAGGTAGCCAGGTTCTTGAAGGCCGCCTTGACGCCCTCGGGCGGAAACAGCGTGTCGCGCAAACCGTGAACCACCAGCATGGCGCCAGGCATCAGCAGGGAGCCGACGTCGGGATAGTCGAGATACTTCCACAGTCCCGGTACGTTGCCGGCGGGAATGGTGTAAGAAACCCACCAGGGATTAATCTGGTGGAATGAAGTCATCCACCCAGCAACCGTCGCCGCCTTGATTCGCGAATCGAGACCCGCCAGGAAGTTGGTGCGCCATCCCCCCACCGAGAGGCCCACACAGGCGATCCGGTTGGGATCCACCTCGGGCCGGCTTACCAGGTAATCGACGGTCCGGATGTCATCCCAGCAGAGCACTCCCGACCAGGTGATGCCCACCTCTTCCAGGTTATGGCTTACCCAGCATTCCTTCTGCCCGTTGCGATGGTTGATGTTGTTGATGGCTTCTTCCGATTCCATTTTCGACCAGGTGTTGATGCCGTCCTTGAGGTCAGAATCGAGTATCAGCCGACGCTCGCCAAAGTAATACATGTCAATGGCGATCACAGCATAGCCATGCCGGGCCAGTGTGGCCGGATAACTGATGCCGTCGTAGTATTGCTTGCGGTAGCGTGTGAGCACGGGATTCTCGCCGTCTTTCTGAATCACCTTTTCCTTACCCCAGTAGTAGAACCCGCCGTGGTCGTGCAACGCTACAACGCCCGGCACGGGAAATTTGGCGCGTTTGGGAATCAGGAAATATGCGCCCAGTTCGATGTCCGGCGTGGTGTGGAACTTGAGATACTCCTGGATGTAGTCACCACGGTCAACACGCTCGAGAATGCGGGCTTTCGGCTCAAAAGGCTTGGGGCGATAGAGGAGCAGGTCAAAAATCTTTGCGCGCACTTCAGCCTTCCAGGCTTCAAGGTCTTTGGGCTTCGCCTTCAGGAACGCCATGCTCTGCGTTGCCTCCTCCTGCGTCTGCTTGATGAAGGGATAGAGGCTGCCGAGCGGAGATCCTTCCCATTTCAAATCCTTGTCAGCGTCGATCATGGCCAGCATCCTGGTCATGGGGTTTTCTTCTTCCTGGGGCGGAAACGCCAAACCCGCCGAAGGCAGCCCAACGGCCGGCGCAGCTGCGGCAGCCGCCACGGTTCGCAATAGGTCACGCCGGGAAAGATGCTGGGACATGGTGATGATCCTCCTTTTGAAGCTCCAAACTTTGAAAGCACGAAGCCGAACGCCGGCCCCTGATCCATCCGAGTGAAGCCCGCGTGCAAGAATGGGCAACAGCATACGTTTTGCAGGGTCCAAATGCAACGGTTCTTGAGAGGTCGCTTGATGGCCACCGCGGACGATCACTTTTTTCTTGCGCAGGGCGACGAAACCTGTAATCTTCGCATTCGGGCGTTTGTGCTGAGCAACTAATGAATGGAATTATTGAGGTAGGCGATCTTTACAAGCGTTTTGGCGCCGTCGCTGCGTTGCAGGGCGTCAGCTTTACGGTTGCAAAATCGGAGTTGACCGCAATCATCGGCCCTTCGGGATGTGGAAAGTCGACACTGTTGCGCTGCCTAAACGGCCTGGAGACGTTTGACAGCGGGCGTGTGCGGATTGGAAACATCACTCTTGAGCGGAACAATCAGCAGCAAGATCGAAACCTGCATAAAGATCTTCGCGAACTCCGAAAGGAAGTCGGAATTGTTTTTCAGGGATTCAATCTGTTTCCCCATATGACGGTGCTGGAAAACGCTGTCAAGGCGCCGATGAAAGTCAAGGGGCTGAGCCGCAACGAAGCCGAGACGGCGGCGACCGAATTGCTCGTTAAGGTCGGCCTTGAGGACCGGGCCCATTACTACCCTTCGCAGCTTTCAGGCGGCCAGCAGCAGCGCGCGGCCATCGCTCGCGCTCTCGCCATGTCCCCCAAGGTGATGCTCTACGATGAGCCGACGTCGGCCCTCGATCCGGGCCTGGTCGGCGAAGTCCTGCAGATCATGCGCAAGCTTGACGATGAGGGAATGACGCAGGTTGTCGTCACCCACGAAATGCGTTTTGCGCGTGAAGCCGCGGACAAGATCATATTTCTCGACGGCGGAGGGATTGTCGAATCAGGCCGTCCGGACCAGTTGTTCAGTTCACCGCGTGATGAACGTACCCGCCAGTTCCTTCGTAACTTCGTTCAGTGAGGTCCACCATAATGAAACGCATTCTGGCAGTGCTGGCATTCAGCCTTCTGGCCCTGGTGCAAGCATCCATCGTCTGGGGCGGCACAGGAGATCTGCGTTGGGGTGGCGACGCAGAAGGAGGCGCGCCCTACGTCTTCCCTGACCCGAGGAACCCGCGGAAGATCATAGGGTTTGAGGTGGACCTGGCAAACGCGCTGGGACAAAGACTCAATCGCCGGGCTGTCTTCGTGCAGAATCAATGGGAAGGGTTGATTCCCGGACTGAAGCGCGGCGACTATGACATCGTCCTGAACGGGTTGGAAATCACTGAAGACCGGAAGCGGGAAATCAATTTCACAATCCCCTACTATGCCACCACCGAACAGTTGAGCATCCGAAAGGATAGCCCGCCCATCCACTCCCTGGCCGAACTCAAAGGCAAGACCGTCGGCACGCTGAAGTTCTCTTATGCGGAACGCGTGCTCAGGCGTGAAAGTGGAATCAATCTCCGCACCTACGATGGTCAGATCAATGCCTATGAGGACCTGGCCAACGGGCGGCTGGATGCGGTCTTAATGGACTGGCCGATTGCCCTCTACTACAGCAAGCCCAATTCGGAACTGAAATTCACCGGCGCGCCCATCAGCCACTTTGAGTACGGCATCGGGGTGCGCAAGAATGACCTGGCACTGCTGAAACAGTTGAATACTGCTCTGACAGACCTGATTCAATCAGGAGAACTCAAGAACATTTACGAGAAATGGGGCCTGTGGAACAGCCAAACCGAAGCGCTTTTCGCCCAGGTCGGCGCAAATCCAAAGGCCTACGAGGATTACACCCAGAGCGTGGCCCGGAAACTGACATGGCCTGCGCGGTTAAGACAGTATGCCGGATATTTGCCTCTGTTGTTGGGTAAAGGCGCCCCAATGACGCTGCTGATTTCGATCCTCGGAATGGCCTTGGCCGTGACGCTCGGCTTGATGTTGGCCTTGACGAATCTTTACGCACCGCTTGTTCCGGCCCGGTCGGCGCGCGCCTTTATTGAGGTGATGCGGGGGACCCCACTGCTGATCCAACTTTACCTGATTTTTTACGGCCTGCCCTCGGTGGGCATCAGGCTCAGCCCGCTGTTCGCAGCGATCGTCGGGCTGGGACTGAACTATGCCGCTTACGAGGCTGAGAACTACCGCGGGGCCATCCAGGCAATCCCGCGCGCCCAGATGGAGGCAGCGCTTTCACTCGGAATGACACGCGCCCAGGCGTTGCAGCACGTGATTCTACCACAGGCAATACGGCTGGCCATCCCGCCGGTGACGAATGACTTCATCTCTCTATTCAAGGATTCCTCCATCGTGTCCGTTATCACCATGGTGGAATTAACCAAGGTCTACGGCGAGTTGGCGTCAACCTATTATGACTACATCGGCGTCGGTATCCTGACCGCGGCAATCTATTTCCTGCTTGGTTTACCGTTTGTTCGACTGGCGCGATGGGCTGAGACGAGATTGTCATTTGACAAGGCAACTCCTGGCCCACTTAAGCGCCGCTGGTTTGACGTTGGCGCCAAGCCGGCGGTCGGGTAGAACCATCCAGCGGGCCTTTTGGCGCAAAAAGGTCCACGGTCAACCGAACCATTCCCGCAACCCTTAGAGCTTCTTCCCAGTTGCACTCTCGAGATGAGTTTCAGGAATTGGCCGGCTGAGATAAACGTTGAAATCTTTCACGCCGTCGAGTGCAAAAGCTCCCGTCCCGTTTTGCGTCTTGACGTGGATAAAGTCCGCGTGTTCCACGTCAGCCAGAACGAAGGCTGGCCTTGCATCCTCTTTCATCGTACGAACCTCAACGTCGCTCACCTGGAGCCCTTTCACGTGGCGGAAATAAAACCCGTATGCAGGCATGGGGCCGAACATGTTGGGTTCGGGGTAGGCGTCCTCTTTTTCCTCGGGCTTGATCGCGGCGTCTTCACTGGTGCCGCCTCCCTGGTTGTAAATGATGATGTCGCTGAGCCGGACGTCTTCAATGGGATGGCCGGGAATGCCGCTCAGGATTGAGCAAAATTGGCCGCCGGTGTTATGCGCAATCAGGTTGCTGATGCTGACACGCCGCAACTGGCCGATTGCCCTCCCTTGCGGGCCGCGCATCCTGCTGCCCAGGCGCATGAAGATGGGCAGGTCTGGAATGTCGCGCATCGTGATGTTACTTATGGCGATGTCTTCCAATTGCGCTCCGTCCACTGTTTCCAGGGCCAATCCACGGCAATGCTCAAAAACACAATTCGAGATGGTGATGTTCTTGAAGCCGCCGTTCGATTCCGTGCCACACTTGATGCGGCCGGTGGGAAAGGGCCTTTCGCCTTCAGGCCATCGCTTGAAAGTGCCGTCGAGCACAGTGCCGAGCTGATAGCCGCCCGTGACAAAACAGTTGGTGATGGTCATTTTTTCCGTGGAGCGCGCATAGCCCAGCGCCCAGGAACTCTTGGGGCAGATGCCATCATCCCATGGCGAGTTCACCGTCAGGTTTGACACCCGCACGTTGTGGCAGCAGTCAAAATCAACACCGTCGCGGTCCGTATCCATCACCACGTTGTCCAACGTGAAGTTGTCCACGCCGGTAGCCAGAATGCAGAAGTGTCCCCCTTTGAGAAAGGAAACATCGCGGATGGTCACGTTATGGCAGTTCTTCAGGCTGACGGCTTTATCGCCCACGCCCGGGTTCGATTCCCCGCGGCCGCGCGTGAGTCCCTTTCCCCAGATGAGCCCGGGGCCAAGAATTGAAATGTCGTGGAGGCCCACGCCCCATATCAGGGCGTTGTGCCAGTGGCGGTGTCCAAAATCCTCGTACTTTCCAGCTTCGGGATTATCTTCCGCCGCATCGTAATTGCCGCCCTGGCCTGTTTCGCCTGCCAGAATGGTGGCGCCGCGGTCGAGATACAAAGCAACGTTGCTCTTGAGATGGATTGAATAGCTAAGATAAGTACCCGCCGGGAAAAACACCGTGCCGCCACCAGCGCCTGCAGCCGCCTCAATCGCCTTGTTGATGGCCGGAGTGTCAACCGTCTTTCCGTCGCCCCTGGCTCCCATCGCGCGCACATTAAACACAACCGCGCCGTGCGCGCTATTGGTCAAGCCGGGCATCTGCCCTTTCGCGGGAAGCCCGAACCCGGCTGCATTGCTCGCGCCAGGAAGCAGGAGGTCCGCTGCCACCAACCCCGCTCCGATGCCAAACATTTTTTGAAGAGCCCGCCGCTTACTAATGCTGATGTCTGCCGCATTATGATCTATCATCATCAATCCTCTCTCTTTACTTGAATGTGGAATTTTCGTCCCAACCGAACTATAAATTCGAGGACGCCATCATATCTGTCGAACCCGTGCTGCGCAACTTCTTGTAGACCGCATAGTCAGGGCGCAAGTTGACGTTGGCTCTCGCGGTTGTTATCATCGGCCGATCTCAGGGGCTGAACCAATTCCCGTCTCCAGAGGATTCCGCAATTGCCAGGAGAAGACACATGAGCGAAGGCAAAAAAGAGATCTACGACGTGCTCGTGGTGGGTTCCGGAGCTTCCGGCGGATGGGCGTGCAAGCGGCTGGCAGAGGCGGGACTCAAGGTGGCGCTGGTCGATGCCGGCCGGCAGCAGTCCGACAAGAACTTTACCGAGCATGAAGCCGCCTTCAAATTGAAATACCGCGACATGGCCCCGGAAGTCATTCGCCGGACGCGTCCACGGCAAAAAGACTGCTACGCCTGCATGGAGTACAACTACGACTGGTTCTGCAACGACTTGGAAGAACCCTACACCACCGCCCAAGACATGCCGTTCAGCTGGCAGGGACGGATGCGGGTGACCGGCGGCCGCACCAATGTCTGGGGGCGGCAAAGTTACAGGCTGAGCGATCTCGACTTCAAGGCCGCCTCGCACGACGGTTACGGCGAAGACTGGCCGCTCAGCTACAAAGACCTCGCCCCCTATTACGACATCGTTGAAGAGTACGTCGGCATCACGGGCATCCCGGAAGGCGTCTACGAGCTTCCGGACGGGAAGTTCCAGCCGCCCATGGGGCTGACATGCGCAGAAACGTTGTTCCGAAAACGCGTGAAAGATAAGCTCGGCTGGACGGTCACACTGGGCCGCTCGGCCAACCTGACCAAATCCATCAACGGGCGCGCTCCGTGTCATTACTGCGGCCCGTGCGAGCGCGGCTGCGTTACACACTCTTACTTCAATTCCTTTTTCACAACCGTGGCCGACGCTCTGAAAACCGGCAACTGCACGCACATCCCTAACGCCATGGTCTATAAGGTGCTGATGGATGCGAACCGCAATCGCGCCACGGGACTGCTATACATTGATCGCAATACGCGGGAGGCGAAGGAAATCCACGGGCGCGTGGTGGCGCTGTGCGCGCAATCGCTCGAATCTGTCCGCATTCTGTTGAATTCGGGGACGCACCAGTACCCCAACGGCCTCGCAAATTCCAGCGGCGCCCTGGGCCATTATCTGATGGACCACTTGTGGGTGGCGGCCGGCGCCAGCGCGGAGTTTCCGGAACTTGGTGACAAGCCCAGCCTGGATGGTCCGAACAGGCCTGATGGAATTTATGTGATC
>DATLWV010000352.1:0-31003 GCA_035576145.1 Terriglobia bacterium | reverse complement strand
ACCTGAACGGCGTTAGAATTGCACTGCGGCAAAGCTACCTTGCTGTAACACATCACGGCGGTCATAGCGGACTCGTTGGATTGAATATTAGTGTGAGCCTCTCGCTTCGCGACATCGCAGACACTACGAGGCAAGCGTCTGCGCCACCCGCCCGAGGATTTCTCGCTCGCGGCGGCAATGAGCCAGTTGCCACTTCCGCTCGCCTACTGCTCGATTCGCATCCAATATAGTGGAGCGCCGGGATCGATGATCGCCCAGGTTTCAAGCGTGGATGAGCAGCAGGACCTGGTGGTCGATGCCCGCACAGCCAATGAGCGCGACGGATGGGCGGGCTCAGGCGTAAATCCCTGGCACCTGGACAGCCAGACGAATTCGATCCTTTTTCTCACCGACGAGAGCGACAAGCCCGCCCGCATAGGTTTCCGCGTCACGGCGGGCAGCGTCACATACTGGCTGACGAACCTTGAGCTGAAACCACACGAGACGCGCGCTATCGACTTCCGTAAGCTCAGGGACACTCAGCAAGCGGACTTTAACGGCAACAAAATTCCCGCCGGAGCAACAGACGGCAGCGTATCATGGATACGCTTGGATAGCGTGGCGGTGGAAGGGCGCCTGATGGTGATTCAGAAGAGCCAGGGCATGGCCTCCAGCTATGACTGCGAGGCATGTTCGTGCCCAGCCGGTTTCAGCAGCCTCTCGGTCGCTCCGGTAACGTTCGGCATCATCCCTACCGCTTATCAGGACATGAGTGATACAGGGACCTACCACAGCTGCAATGGCAGCGGCAATTTCTACTATAACCTTACCGCCGGCTCAAGCTGGACAAGCAACAACACGCCCGTCATTCAGATGAACAGTTCGATCCACTACCGGGCGGTGGGCATGTCCGGCGGCACAGCCAACGTTACTGGAAGCTTTACTGATTGCTCGATGTACGATAACAACCCCGACCTCGACTGCCCGTGCATTAGTTGGCATACGTATAGCGGCGTTGGTGCAGGGGCTGTGGTCACAGTCAGCATTATTGGGGGGAATAACTTCGTATTGTGGGGCACCGACCAATCCGTGCTGGCCTTTAACAAGCAGCAGGCCCAAGGAAAACCGAGCGGCGGGCAGTATTCGTGGACGAAGAACAATAGCCGCGTGTCGTTCGACAACGCGGCGTTGTCAATACCAACTCTGACCGCGCAGAGCCCCAGCACCGCACTTCTCGATACGCAGCTCACAGTCAACTATACGTACAACCAAAAGCCTGCAACTCCGGCCTCGCGGTACATCACCGTCAGAATATATAAGTACCTTCAGCAGAATGGCCAGGTCCAGGTGATAATGCAGAACGGCCCAACGCAATATGGCTTCTACGCCACAGCGTTCTACGACATCTACACTAACCCGGGGGGCCAGCGTGTCCCGGCGGGTTTCACGGGCGTTCCGACGAACGAAACCGTTACTGTGAATAGCGTCACACCGTCAAACTACTCCGTGACCTTGCATCAAGGGTCAGGAACCACATTCAGCGATAGCGAGATCCACGATGACCTTTCGATCCTTGCCCCATCGCCGATTCCGCAAAATCTCCACATTAACGCCTCTCAAGACATGTTCGTTTCGGGCATCTATGTACGTTCGAACACGCTGGACTGGTATGCAAGCGGCCCTGTAGTGACCAGTCGCGGTCCCTCCAACTAGAAGCGCACTATAGGTGCTTGATGAGGGGCCTGGAAGTACGAAAAATGAGCACTTACAAATTCAGAAGGAAAGAAGTTCACACGGATTGGGGGAATCTCCTCCCGTGCACCCTGGAAGAACGCGTTCGGCGACTCTCTCGGACTGGGCTTCTGTTACTATTGCTTCTCCTGTGCATAGCGGTCAGATCGACCACGCCGCGGAGTTGGGCTTCTTCGCGTGCGGGCCCGTCGCTCTCGGCGCGAACCGGAAGTGCGCCCCTGAAAGCTCGTCAGGTTCCGCTTACGCAGGCGCTTAAAATGCTGGCAGTTAACCTAGAGCGGGACTACATACTCTTTGGAGGCGAGGTCTACAGGGACGAGGGGAAGGAGCCTCTCGTAGACGTGGACATTCCTCCTTACTCTGACGCCGAGGAGGGTCTCCGTCGGATTTTTGCACAGCTTCCCCCATACACATTCGCTGTGCTGTCTCAGCATCTGGTGTCAGTCTATCCAAAGAAGGCGATCGATGACCCTACCGACCCGCTAAACCTCAAAATTCGAAGTTTCGATGTCGAAGGGCAGAGAGCTGGGTTGATCCTTACTTGGCCAGAGCGCTTCATACCGGAACTCAAAGCTCGGACATCTTCCTCCGCCTCCGAAGACGAGAAAACGCACCACATCGACATCTATGTCGGCTCCGTGGCCGGGGGCCCAACTGTCACACTCCATCTGAAAGACGTCACAGTCCGTCAGATTTTGAACGCTGTGAGTGAGGCGACCGAGAAATCTGTGCCGAGAGAAGAGCCGATGGGATGGGTCTATTCGCCGGCGGCCAGATCGCCGTCTGGTAAGGGAGAAGTGGAATATTGGCGCCTGTTCATGACGTTGCCCCACAATTGGTTGGAGCAGGCGCGGGGGCGCGGGCAAAACCTACCTTAATTGTGTCCGCGCCTGGCGCAGAGCCGAATTCCGTTATCTGCGCTTTCACGAAGAGAGCCTCTCCTCAGGTTCGGAGCGGGTCTCCAGGTGCTAGAACCCAGGCGCCGCGAGGCAATCGTCTTTACCACCCGCTAGAGCTTGGGGAATCTGCACAATGAGGCAAAGTAATCAGGGTCCATTTCTGAGGCTCCGTTCGTGGCTGGTAGCGGTAAGTTTCGTTGCCTCGCTCTGCGGGTTCTCCACCATGCAGGCTCAGGGCCCGTGCGACCTACAGGCGGGTCAAGTAAAGCCGCTGATCCAGGTTCTAAGGGATAGGGAGTTGCAGAAGAAAAACCCGGATCGGGTAAGACAGGCGATCACGCGGCTGGCCGAATTGAGGTGTGCGGCCGCGGCTGACGACCTAGCGAGCCTCCTGGCCTTCAAATACAGGTTTGACTGGGAGGGGACACATATCCGCCTGCAGCCGATTTTCACTCAAAGCCGCTATCCGGCAACAAGCGCCCTTACAAAAATTGGTGAGGCATCCCTTCCGGCGCTGGCAAAAGTCATCGAAGAAAACCCTCCGGACTCGCTCATGACCAGGAATGCGACCTATACCGTAAAAAGCATATTTCGCGACCACCCGGACAAGGCTGAAAGCTACCGGACCAGCACGGCGGAAAAAGCCCCCACACCTGAAAGCCAATCGCGGCTTCGACAAGCCGCCGCAGCCCTCCCAGGCATCGAGCTGATGGACTTCAAACGCTATGCCAATCCGGCACCGCATTGAAAATGGGCGCAGTTAGATTCATGTGGTGCCAAAGCCGCCGCCTGTGCGTTGCATCTTTGGTGGGACCCCGCATACAAGCTTACCTACACTGAATTCCTCGAAGCTGAGCGTCTGAACAGGCTGCAAGCGGTGACATTGGTGGTAGAATGGGTCCCCGCGGTGGCGTTCTGAAGAAAACCGAAAGTGGTTCTAATTCTTTTCTTTCACCTCAAAGGGGACGGAACTTACATCAGCTCGCTAATGGAGGTGGTTGATGGATCGAAGGAAATTTATCAAGTCGACGGCTACGGCGGGGGCCTTGGCAGGGCTCACCGCAGGGGGCTTCCCAGCCCTTCTGGGGCAAACCTCGCAGAAGTTTCGCACCGCTCTTATTGGAAGCGGGTGGTGGGGAATGAACATCTGCCACGTGGCGATGAAGTCCGGTCAGGTCAAAATGGTGGCCATGTGCGACGTGGACGACAACCAGTTGAACCCCGCCGTCGAGGACGTGACGAAGCTCTCCGGCGATCAGCCGAAGAAATACAAGGACTATCGCGAGTTGCTCAGGCAGGAAAAGCCGGACATTGCCATCATCGCGACTCCCGACCACTGGCATGCTCTCAATGCGATAGCCGCAGTGGAAGCGGGCGCGCACGTCTACGTGGAAAAACCCA
This sequence comes from Terriglobia bacterium, assembly GCA_035576145.1. GTDB lineage: Bacteria > Acidobacteriota > Terriglobia > UBA7540 > UBA7540 > SCRD01. The sequence continues at coordinate 26,972 of DATLWV010000352.1, read as the reverse complement.
TCAGCCATACCGTGCTTGAAGGCAGGGCCATGGTGAAAGCGGCGCGTGAATCCGATCGCGTGATGGAGGTGGACCTGTGGCGGCGAATGTCACCCGACCACGTGGAGGGAATGAAATTTCTGAAGGCCGGAAAAGCCGGCAAGATCGGCTGCGTGCGTACCTTTGTGGATTACCCCGGAGGCCCCGGCCAGAAGACGCCGGATTCCGACCCGCCGCCCGGCCTCGATTGGAATATGTGGTGCGGGCCGGCTCCGTACCGCCCATTCAATCGCGCAATGCATCCCAGGGGCTGGCGGCAGTTTCTTGATTATGCCAACGGCACGGCGGCTGACTGGGGCGTGCATTGGATGGACCAGATCCTCTGGTGGACTGAAGAGAAATACCCGCGCAAAGTCTACTCGACCGGTGGCCGCTGGATCCACCGCGACTCCGGGGACGCGCCGGACACGCAGGTGATCGCCTTCGAATTCGAAACCTTTACCGCCTATTGGGAGCATCGGCTCTATGCGAGCAACCGCGCGGAGAAAGCTTATGTCGGTGCCTACTTCTACGGCGACCGCGGCACATTCCACATGGGCTGGACCGATGGCTGCACCTTCTATCCCGACCCCCAAAACACGCCGTCGGTCCACTTTGATCAGCATCTCGATGAGCCCGACGACCAGAATATCGCTCTGCTTTGGGCCGACTTCATCGAAAGCATTCGCGCCCATCGGCGCCCGGTCCGCGATATTGAGATCGGGCAGCGCGCCACAAATATGGCCCTCCTGGGCATGCTTTCGCTCAAGCATGGCCGCAGCATTGAGTGGGGCGGCGAAAAAGAAGAGATCGTGGGCGACCCGCAGGCCAACAAGCTGCTGCGCCGCGAGTATCGCGCGCCGTGGAAGTATCCGATCGATGGTGCACACGTCGGTTCTTGATGTCTGCGGCTCTTTGCCTCATCTTGCAAATATTTATTCTTATTGTCCGCGATCAACGAAGCTGGGTAGGGCTACATGACGCGATGCCGCAACCTCAACGTTTTTCCACTTCGTGTTGGCAGTCATGCGGGATGCTTCTACTTTTTGCAGGACGAATCGATCGTCGCAATACATCGGCTGCCTGCCATAAGCCACGATAATAGCCTTTCGCTTCGCCAGACAGCAGATACGGATGGGCAAGCCTCTTCGCTACGCACGTCAAAATCAAGGGAACGGCCAGACGCGGTCCACAGTCTTTGAGAGAATCCAGCTTTTGTCTCTCTCATTGAGGAATTTCATGTCGTCCCTGACCACAGTCAAAGTCTTCTCGTAACTAGTCCACTTTTTGCAGACGGGCCAATCCGTTCCCCACATCAACCGCTCGGGGCCGAAAACCGCATAAAGGCGCTTGACGTATTCCTGCGCGTCAATCCACGGATACGCCTGCCGGGAAATCGACCAGGTGTGCGAGATCTTCACAAACACCCGCGGAAAGCGCGCCAGCGCGATCAGCTTTTCCAGTTCCTTTGGCTGGTCAACGGGGCAGTCGGCCATGTGGTCAATCACCACGTTGAGCTCGGGACATTTGTCGATCAAGCGAACCAGGTCCGGCATTCGCGTGATGGGCGCGTAAATCTGCATGGGCACTTTGAGTGACTCGGCGCGCTTCCAAAGAGGCGGCATGAGGGGCCCCCTGATCCAATCGCCGCTGGCGTCAGCAGCGGGGCTGAGCCGCACGCCATGGAATCCCTGTTCGGTAAGCTTTGAAAGATGGTCGGGCGCGGCGGGATCAACCTGGTTCACGCGGCAGACCGCCCTGAACCAGGGCCTGTGCTTCCTCATGGAGTCGAGAGTGTAGCGATTGTCCCAGCGATAGCCAATGAACTGCACCAGCACAGTCCGCGCCACTCCGTTGGCCTTCATCAGGTCCAAAAGCATTGACGGAGTTTCATTGTCTTTGGGCGGATCGGTGGTTTCCGGGGCCCACGGATAATGCGGGTCATTCACCCAGACGTGAACGTGAGGATCGAGAATACGAAACTTGGGCGTGGTTCGCGGCACTGCCATGGCAAGAGCTCCCGCTAGAAAATCACGGCGGTTCATAAGTAAATCGGCTCCAATCTTTTGACCACGTAGGCGCCGCAGCGCCGGTAGTCGGCCAGCGGGCCTTTGCGGGCGGTGTCAAGGTCAACGCAAATCCAGCCGCGGTAATCCACACTTTTCAAAATGCGGTGGCACGCGGGAAAGTCAACGCTCCCGTCGCCGAGGTCGTAGATGCTGGCGAAAAAGCGCGCACTTGCTGAATCCGCGGGCAGCACCTTTCCGTTCGGCACCACCCAGTCCCTCGAAGGCGTTGTCCACCTGGCATCCTTATAATCGAGGAAATGGATGCGGCGCTTGTAACGGCTCAAGGTTCCCACCACGTCACAGCCTGCAAGATGCAGATGGGCCGTATCGGGAGAAAGGCCAAAGAGCTTTGGGTCGGTCATGGCCATGAGCCGGTCAACTTCTTCCTGAGTCTGCACCATCTCGCCCAGATGATTGTGCAGCCCGGCCGTGAATCCCATTTCGCCTGCTAGCTCGCCAATCTGGTTGCATCGCGAGCACAACTCTCGAAAGGCGGAAGGCGTGTTCGCTCCCGGCCGCGTGCGCCCGGGCGAGAATACCACCAGGTGGTTGGCGCCAAAATCGGCCAGAAACTTCATCGCGGTTCGCGCGCTCTCCAAAACCTTCCGGCGCCGTGCCGGATCATCGAGCGGCCCGCCCCAGGAGACGGTGACCACATGAAGATTCCGCTTTGACAACTCGCGGTGCAATTGCGCTTCGGTCAATCCGTGGCGCTCAAGCAGGTGCGGAAATCTGGTGAGCCGGACGCCGGTGAAGCCTGTTTGCTTCATCACATCGAGAATGTCCGTGAAAGGACAGGGAGGATAGTGGTCCCACAACCCGGTAGAGAGCGCCCACTTAACGTTCCGGTTCGCCGGCAGAGAAGTTGTCGCGGCCAGCATGGCTGACAGCGCCGGGATTGCAGCAAGAAAAGCGCGGCGGTCCATTTCCATTGTGCGCCCCATATTATGAGCCGATGCGCCGTGTGTCAACCGCACAAACCACAGCGAACAAATCCTTCTCGCTTCGGGGGAATGCTGGCACTACAATGCCAGTGTCTACGCCATCCGCCGGTAGGGCGCGCGACATGCTCGATGAACGAGGAGGGCAAGTGAAGTTGAATCGGGCTTTTAAGGTGGCGCTGATCGCTACGATAGTCGCGGGTTGGGGAATCCTAGCGGTTCATGCCCGCCCTGCACAGAGTGACGCGGCGCGGGCAGATGTCCCCTTTACGCATGTCATCATCGACGGTCATGCTCCTGTGAATCAATGGGCTACGGGAGTCGGCGACATCAACGGTGATGGTTATGTGGATGTGGTGACTTCAGGAAGCACGGTCGGCAAGGGCGGACTCTATTGGTATGAATACTCGGGCTGGACAAAGCACGTAATTGATGCCACGGGCGGATTCTCCGATGACCTGCAACTCGTTGACGTGGACAGGGACGGCGACCTGGACGTCGTGGTGCCCGAGGATGGCAGCAAGGAAGTGAGATGGCATGAAAACCCCGGGCCCGCGGGAGACCCAGCTACGGATTCGTGGAAAGTGCATGTGATTGGGAGTTACGCGAAATTTGGTTTCCATGAAGCTCATGACGTGGAAGTGGCCGACCTCAACGGCGATGGGAAGGTTGATGTCGTCATCGCAAACCAGAAGTGGTCGCTTCCGCGGCCGGTAGATCAGGCGGAGACTGCCGTTTTTTTCCAGAACAGCCCGGACAGGTGGATGCCGGTCGTAGTGTCAAAAACTTATGGGGAAGGAACCTGTATAGCCGATCTCAATGGGGACGGGCGCCCCGACATCGTTAAAGGCGGGTGGTGGCTCGAAAACCCAAAGGATCCGGTTCATGGCGAGTGGACCCAACACTGGTTTTACAAAGGTTGGCCGGACCGCGCGGGCGTGACGGTGGCGGACATCAATCAGGACGGCCGACCGGATGTGGTGCTTTCCGCGGCAGAACTTCCCGGGCGGTTGTCGTGGTTCGAGGCGCCCTCAGACGCCGTCCGTGGTAAGTGGGCGGAACACGTGGTCAACGAACATGTCGATTACGTACACACGTTCAAGGTGGCGGACATTAATAATGATGGATTACCCGACATCGTATTCGCGGAGATGCAGCAATCCAAAGAGAAGCGGGTGGGATTCTTTCTGAACGAAGGCAAGGGAAGAAGCTGGAAACTGCAAGTGGTGGCAAGAACAGGATCGCACAACATTCGGGTTGCCGACGTCGACAAAGACGGCGACCTCGACATTATCGGAGCAAATTGGAACACTGAAGACGATCCCATCCACGCGCCCATGGAGATGTGGAGAAATCTTCTGATGGACCGGCACAACCACCACCACTGACTGGCTGGAGGGGCAAGCATTGATTTCGAGCGTCTGCGGTCGGCGAAGCCAAGGAGGAAGATACCTTGAGAAGGGCTGAGAAGCTCTTAATGTGCGTATTTGTGGGCATGCTTTGCCAGCCGGTAAATTCCGGATTGGCGTGGACTCCGATGAAATCCGCCAGTAAAGATCCCCTGGCTACTCGTATTAGCCTGCCAAAGGTCGAAAAGGCGTCTGTTTGTGATATGGCAAGCCTGGCGTTAAGTGTTGGACAAGTTCCCGGCGGCATTGTCGTCGCGGGCAGCCAGTCTGACCAGAAAGAGCACGGATACTCGTTTCGATCTCCGTTGCCACTGCGCGAAGTTCTAAAAACTATAGTGTCGTCTGACGACCTGTACGCATGGCAAGCGACAAAAGGTGTAGTAAACGTCGTTCCGCGGCGCGGCGTTCCTCCAATTCTGAAAACTCGAATTTCCGAGTTCAATTCCCAAGACCTGACAACTTTGACCGCGGCAGTGACCTTGCTTCTTCGGTCGCCCGAGGTACGAAAGCGCAGGCAAGAGCTTAATTACGGTGAAGGCTTTAACAGGCTGCAAGGATATTACGCAATCAGCAAGCCTGGCTTCCCGCCGAAAAAAAGCCCTGAACCACTTTCCATTCATGTGAAGAATACGTTATTGTTTGATGCCCTCAACGCACTTGTGAGTGCTCACGGTCATGGAGTGTGGATTTATAGGGAGTATTCCCACCCTCAAGGAAAGCATTATTTTGAAGTCAGTATCACAGGCGAATAGCACCTCTTCGTATTGGGGTACCAATCGGGCGTAACATCCGCCAATTCGAAGCACAAGGAAGTTTTCTCGCCTCGCGAAATCGCAAACAGTGCAATGCGACCATCTGCGCCATCCCGACCGAAATTCCGTCACACCAAAGTCCGTCTGCCGAGTCCTGACAGTCCTCGTTGAGTGTCGCGCGCGTCGGCATGTAATGCTACAATTGCGGCAGCGTAATTCCATGCCGACCTCCACGGACCTTTACAACCGCTGGCTAGCTGAAACACGAAAGCATCCCTTTGCGCACGCTGGTGACCGGATTGGAGCAGCCGTATCGGGCGGGCCGGATTCGGTCCTGTTGCTGGATTTTCTGGCGCGCATGGCTGGCGATGTGGGATTCCAACTGGCGGTCGTCCACTTCAATCATCACCTGCGCGCCTCGGAATCAGATGAAGACGAGAATTTTGTTCGAGGCCTTGCCGAACAGTACAAACTTCCGTTTTTTCGCGGCGAAGCCCGCGTGGCAGAAGAAGCCCGCAAGCGACGCCGGAACCTGGAGGCCACGGCGCGCGAATTTCGTTACCGTTTCTTTCTGGGGCTGGTTCGCCAGGGAAAAGTGGACAAAGTAGCGACCGCTCACACCCTGGACGACCAGGCCGAAACCGTTCTGCTGCACATTCTGCGAGGAACAGGAACGCGGGGCCTGGGAGGGATCCACCGCAGCCTTCAGAACAAGGTGGTCCGCCCGTTTCTCGGACTGACCCGCGCCGAGATTGAGGCCAAGATCGCCAGACGAGGTCTTCCCTTCCGCGTGGACTCCACCAATCTTGATACCCGTTTCCGCAGGAATAAAGTTCGGATGGAACTCTTGCCGATACTTGAAAGGGACTACAACCCGGAAATCAAGCGACTGCTGAGCGAATTGGCCGCGAGGGCCCGGGAGGATGAAGGATATCTCGACCAACAGGCCCGGGAGCGGGCCGGGGCCTGGCGGCTGCGCGAGGACGGCGCGGAAAAAATTTCCCGCACCGCCGTGCGAACTATGCCGCCGGCTCTGGCGCGGCGGGTGTTACGCCAGATGCTGGCCGAGGTGGGAGGCAGCATCGCCGGCGTGACGCATCGGCATATTGAAGCCCTCCACCGATTTGCTCTGGAATCGCAAAGTGGAAAGAAGCTGCAATTGCCGCGCGGCCTCGCTGCTCGAACTGAGTTCGACTGGCTGATCCTCTCTCAGGGTGAGGGTAACAAAGGCCCGCGGGAATTCGTCTATAACGTTGTGATTCCAGGCACCATTTCCGTGGGCGAAATCGGACGAGCCGTGACTTTCAAAATTGTTGGCTGCAAAGACGCTGATCGGGGATATAATGGCATGGAGTGGCCGAAGTTGGACCCGCTTACAATGCCGGCACGGTTGGTATTTCGAAACTGGCGCCAAGGAGACCGATACTGCCCATCGGGCTCTCAGAAATCCGTCAAAGTAAAGGAACTTTTCCGTCGGCATCGTGTTCCCCTCAGTGATAGGGCGCACTGGCCGGTCCTGGATAGCGATAAAGGGATTGTGTGCGCACGCGGTTTGCCGGCAGCCGCATGGGCGGCCGCGAGAGAAGAGTGTGATCGAGTTCTGGTTATTCAAGAGACTCGCATGGCTTAGTTCCCGAAAACATGCGAGTTTCGTATTATGATGATGTAGGGGATAAGGGGTCCGGGCGGTAGCCGAAAGGAAGCCCGGTGCATCTAAATATATGAGGGGCAAGCAGGTAGAGCTCTTCCCGGGAGTGGGACGGGAGGTAATATAGTGAATTCGGCGGTCAAGAACATTATTTTCTGGGTGGTGATGGTTGTCACCGCGCTGCTGATCTGGGCGGTTGTGCGGTCAAGCACCGGCGAGCGCGTCAGCAATTACACCTTCACGCAATTCGTCAACCAGGTTGACGGTGGCAACGTGCAGGAGGTCACCATCTCAGGCACTGACGTTACCGGCGTCCTTAAGAAGGATAACGCGAAATTCAAGACCACCATTCCGTCGAACTATCCCCACGTGTATAAAGACCTCCTGAGCAAAGACGTTAAAGTCACGGTGAAGAGCGAATCCAGCGGTTCGTGGATGACCTGGCTGGCCAACGGGCTTCCGCTGATCCTGCTGATCGGCCTGTGGATTTTCTTCATGCGGCAGATGCAGAGTGGCGGCAACAAGGCTCTCTCCTTCGGCAAGAGCCGCGCGCGCCTCCTTTCAACCCAGCACAAGAAGATTACCTTTAAGGACGTGGCAGGCGTGCAGGAGGCCAAGGAAGAGCTTCAGGAAATCATCGATTTCCTGCGCGAGCCGCAGAAGTTCCAGAAACTCGGAGGCCGCATCCCCAAGGGAGTTCTCCTGGTCGGGCCGCCCGGAACCGGAAAGACACTGCTGGCGCGCGCCATCGCCGGAGAAGCAAACGTTCCGTTCTTCTCGATTTCAGGATCGGACTTTGTGGAGATGTTTGTCGGCGTGGGCGCATCGCGCGTTCGCGACCTTTTCGAGCAGGGCAAGAAAAACGCTCCGTGCATTATCTTCATCGACGAAATTGACGCCGTCGGCCGCCATCGCGGCGCCGGACTTGGCGGCGGCCATGACGAGCGCGAACAGACTCTGAACCAGCTTTTGGTTGAAATGGACGGGTTTGAATCAAACGAAGGCGTAATCCTGATTGCGGCCACCAACCGGCCCGACGTTCTGGACCCGGCGCTGCTCCGTCCCGGCCGCTTTGACCGGCGCGTTGTTGTTCCTCGCCCGGACGTCAAAGGCCGCGAAGCGATTCTGAAAGTCCACACCAAGAAGATTCCGCTGGCCGAAGACGTTGACCTGCCTGTGCTGGCGCGTGGAACGCCCGGCTTTTCAGGCGCAGACCTTGCCAACCTGGTGAATGAAGGCGCGCTGCTCGCGGCACGCCAGAACCGCAAACAGGTGAGCATGCTGGACATGGAGACGGCCAAAGACAAGGTATTGATGGGGCCGGAGCGGCGGTCCATGATTCTCTCCGACGACGAAAAGCGCAACACCGCCTACCACGAGGCCGGCCACGCGCTGGTGGCTTCCATGCTGCCCAACGCGGACCCGCTGCACAAGGTGACCATCATCCCGCGAGGAATGGCGCTCGGCGTCACCATGCAATTGCCGCTGGACGACAAGCACACTTACACGCGCGACTTTCTGGAAGCCCAGTTGGCCATCATGATGGGCGGGCGCGTGGCGGAAGAACTCTTCCTCAACCACATTACGACAGGCGCCGGCAATGACATTGAGCAGGCCACCGGCATCGCGCGCCGCATGGTGTGCGAGTTTGGAATGTCAGACCTCGGCCCGCTGGCTTTCGGCAAGAACCAGCAGGAGATTTTCCTGGGACGCGATCTGGCGACCCAGCGTGACTTCAGCGAAGACACGGCCATTAAGATCGACCAGGAAGTGAAGAAGTTTGTCACCACGGGCTATCAGCGCGCCAAGGACATTCTGAATAACCATCGCGAGATTCTGATCCGCATAGCAGAGGCGCTCCTTGAGCGCGAAATTCTCGACGCCAGCGAAATGAAGCTGCTGATTGAAGGCAAGCCGCTTCCTGAACTGGTCCGGCCTGCACCGCCCAAGCCTGGTGAAGAGGAAACCACGGAAGTGCTTAAGCCTCAGCCTTCCGGAGGTGTTCCGGGCCGCGAGCGCCCGCAGCCTGCGTAGTCTTCTTACCGCCACTAGCGCATGATCTCCACCAGACGGGTGTGGTGGCTTGCCTGAATGTTTCCCCGCACGGCCTCCAATCCCCTTATAATTGCTCTCTCTCGATTCGTGTTTGGGACCTTACATTGCTCAAAAGGATGCGACCAACATGTCAGGCGTTGAACTGGAACATTCGTGGGAAAATCCTGTCAGGAAATCTTTGGTTGAAGGCCAGCCGGTCTATGGGCTGACCATCACAGTGCCCAGTGTGGAAGTGGCCGCGCAGGGCGCAAGCCTGGGTTTTGATTTCCTCTGGATTGAGATGGAGCACAGCCCAACCACCTTGGAATCGCTGCGGAACATGGTGCTTGCCACCCGAGGACTGAAGGCTCTGCCGTTTGCCCGCGTGCCGGTGAATGAATTGTGGATGGCAAAGAGGGTGCTCGATTCCGGAGTGCTCGGCGTGATTTTCCCCTTCACCAGCACGCCCGAACTGGCGCGCCAGGCCGTAGCGGCGTGCAAATATCCGCCGCTGGGCGGCCGCGGTTCCGGCGCGGGTCTGGCCACGTTCCGCTGGCCTGCGCCCGAAGGCTACTACGACTTTGCCGACAGAAATGTGATGGTGATCGCCAACATCGAAGAAGCCAAGGCAGTCGAGAATATTGACGCCATCGCTTCTACAGAAGGCCTGGACGTGCTGTTCGTCGGCACCAGCGATCTGGCTTTCTCACTTGGATTTCGCGGCCAGCAGGAGCATCCGCGCGTAGAGGAAGCGCTCCGGGAAATTGTGAAGGCTGCGAAGAAACACAACAAGGTGGTGGGTGTTCCGGTCGGCAGTCCCGAGCAGGTCAAGAAGTATATGCAGCAGGGAATTCTTTTCTTCCAGGCAAGCACCGATTTGCGGCTGATGGCTGCCGGCGCCCGTCAGTTCCTGGAAGCTGTGGGCATAACTGGCGCCAGACCCAAAAAGCAGCCGCTCTATTGAACAGACTTTCTCGCCACCGATTAACTGGCGTGGGCCACACCTCAGTCCAGAATCTTCTTCTGCCAGTTGTCTTCCTTGAGTTCAGCCGTCGGGTAATAGGGCGGCGAACCGCGCGGATCCTTGTCGCGTGGTGCCACGTCCGCAGTGAGGACATACCATTGCAGCAGGCGCTCTATCAGTCGCTCCTGCGCGCTCGCGTAAGAGCGGTCGCCGTAAACATTGTGAAGTTCACGCGGGTCTTTGGCCACGTCGTATAACTCGCTCTGGCCGCCCGGCCGCATGACAAGTTTGTGCTCCGTCGTTTTGATCATCGCCGCGCGGGACACCGTTTCCGGATGGTCCACTTCCAGTTTCTCTTTGACGTAATAGATCTCTGGCGGCGTGAGGTCCGCGGGTTCAAAGCACTGCGGCTCATAGATGTTGTAACCGCCTTCTGAAAACGCGGCACGCCCCGCATCACCGGGCTGGCCTTGGAGCTGAGGCGTAAGACTCCGGGCAAAATGAGTGTGCTGGGCCTCGGTCCCTGCAAGTTCAAGAGAGGTCGCCATCACGTCGTAGAGTTCCACGATTTCCTGCGATACGTGGTTTTGGGCGCCGCCCGGCAGCCGCACGATCAGGGGAATGTGTGTGAGCACATCGTCGAGCGCGCTGGGCCATTTTTCCACCAGGCCGTAATCGCCGGCCCAGTCTCCGTGGTCAGAGAAGAGAAATACAGCCGTGTCATCGACGTGCCCGGTCTTCTCAATTGCCGCCAGCAACTCGCCGAGCAACCAGTCGGTGTAACTCACCTTCCCGAGGTACACGGCATGGATCTTTCTGAAGACGTCCTCGCCCAGCGGGTCCAGATGGTAGTTCTTCCGGATCGCTTCGTAGAAGTTCGGCTTATTGGGTAGCCCGATCGGGCGCAGGGCCGGGAGCTTCGCCGGGTCGTAGAGATTGTGAAAACCCTGGGGAGCCGTGTATGGAGGATGTGGAGAAGAAAGGGGAAGAAAAATGCAGAACGGCTTATCGTGATCTCGCTCAAGAATGCGGATCGCGGCATCCACGTTGCCAAAGTCGGCGTAATCGCGCCGGTCGCCTCCCTCTTCGTATAGAAACGAATAGTAGTGCGGGTCATTCATATGCCAGGGATTTCTCGCTCCCGAGCGTGGCCTTCCCCGCCCCGGAAACGATCCCCACTCCGTTACACTGCCGGTAAAACTCTGGCTGGCGAGCAGATCGTTCTTGCCATACCAGAAAACGTCGTAACCATTCTGCTTGAGGTAGCGGAAAAGGTTGGGTTCGTCGGGACGGAGAAAATAATAGAGGCTGCGATGCCCATGAACATGCACGGGCCAGCCGGTCATGAGTGAACAACGGGAAGGGCCGCACACAGGATTCTGCACATAGCAATGGCTGAAGCGCGAGCCCTCGCGTGCGAGTCGGTCTATGTTGGGCGTTTTCACAACCGGGTTGCCGTAACAGGCAATGCTCTCCGCCCTTAGTTCATCGGGCATGAAAAAGATAAGGTTCGGCTTCTTCACGGGATTCGCCGCAGGTTTGTCTGCCGCGGCCTTCGCACCCGTCACCCCAGCTGCGACTGACACTCCGGTCGCGGAAAGAAAGTCCCGTCGGGATACAGATTTCTTTTTCAACCTTTCGCCTCCACTCTGCAGGCAGTCTTTGGGGACATCATTGTACGAATTCTTTCAACCATCGGCGGCAATATTGGCGTCTACTGGAATTGCTCGCGCAATTCTCGGATTCGATCTGCTACCGGCGGGCCCTCCTGAAACAGCCTGATTCCCGCAATACCCGTCGCGCCGGCTTCGAGGCACGGCCTGACCCTCTCGACTGTGATGCCGCCCAACGCCAGGAGAGGAATTTTAATGCGGTTTGCAACCTCTGACAATTTGTTCAGCCCGAGTGGAGGCCCATATTGGCGCTTGGAGGGAGTGTCGAAAATGGGCCCGAGCAGGATGTAGTCGGCTCCGGCTGCTTCCCCCCTCAACGATTCATCCAGCGAGTGGCAGGAAACACCAACCAGGAAATCCTTGTCAACGTGGCGGCGGACAATTTCCGGCGGCATCGATTGGCCCCCGAGATGGACACCGTGTGCGTGGGTGGCAATTGCGATGTCCAAACGGTCGTTGACAACAATTCGAGTTTTCGATCCCCGGGTGATATCTACCGCCGCCGTCGCCAGGCTAAGCAATTCGCGGCTGGCAAGATCCTTCTCCCGCAATTGGACCAGATCCACCCCGGCCTTGATAACAGCCTGTAGATGGCGAGTCAGTGGCGTGGGGCCGAGCCCATGCCGGTCCGTGATGTAGCACAGTTGGAAGTGGAAAGACATTTCTGAAGGTTAGAGTTCATGGCCTGGCGGTATGGCAGGCGGAGACACAACCTGCGGCAGTCTCGAAAGCCTCAGGCCAGCCTGGGCCCAGGACCAATGAGCCGGGCGTCAGTGAACCAAACCAATTGATCGCCGCAGTCGCCAGACCTCATGAAAGGCCAGGAAAACATCAATCAGCCCCAGGCCCGATATCGCCCCGCGGACATAATAATTTTGCGCGATCGTGTAAACCCACATGTAATGTCCCATAAAAAAGTTCTGGCTCCAGATCGGTACCCAGGGAAACAAGAAAAGGGACGCCCCCATTTCAAAACAGATCACCACATAAAGGATAGCCAGCCAACGGTTCATGCGTGGTTCTTGCGAGGGGACACCAGTGGAACACGTTCCGGCCTCAGGTTTCGTCCGGGCTTTCACTACGATCCCTTCAGGCCGTTCAGCGGGAAGTCTTCCGGAGGAGGCGGATCTTTTCTGCGACGTCCCGATAATCGATGTTCTGACTGTAGACCTCAGTAAATTTTTCCAGCGCGGCTGTCGTGTCTCCGGCTTTCTCGAAGGCAACGCCCAGGTCGTAGTAGATAGCAACCGCACCTTCATGGTCAAGGCCGGGCGCGTCAAGAGCGCGCAAGTACCACTTTGCCGCGATGGCAGGCATTTCTTTGTCCATGAAGCAGGATGCAAGCAGGGTGCATCCCTGAAGGAAGTGGGGGCCAAAGTGCTTCGAACCGGTCCCATTCACGACCTTCTGGAATTCTCCAATGGCTTCATCGAGCAGACCCATCTCCCGAAATGCCACTCCAAGATTATAATGCGTCTGCTCGTCATCTGCTGCCTGATCTACAGAATCATTTGCATCGTTGAGTTCATCGAGCAGCGAACCCAGTTCCGCCGAAGCGTCAGCCGCGGAGCCAGGACCCCCAACGTTGCCGGCTTGCGGGTGGGAAGAGGCAGGAGACATCGCCGGGTCATAAGGACCCCCCACAGTTGAATCCAGTTGCCCCGCCAGGTCTTCGATGAGATCAATCCTGCCGCCGTCCGCTCCGGCTTCAAAAGGTGCCTGGGTTCCCTGCGCGCGGCCAGCGACACGGGCAGATTCGAGAAACGAAGTCGGCAGGTCCCACTCCGCCTTCTCCATTTCCCGTTTGCCGGTTGGGGGATCAGCCAGGGCCTCTTCAGCGTTGCTTGGTTGGGGGGCCACCTCGTGGACGCGCTGGCGGAATTCTGACACCCGGCCTTCTCCGGGATACCTTCTCTCCAGCTCCTTGACGGCTTTTCGAGCCTCCTGGTGAAAACCGTGCCGAAGGTAGAACTCAATTTCTTCACGGCTTTCCTCATAGTTGAAAGGCGGCGCTGCTTCTGAAACATGCGCCTGTTCCGCCGAGCTTTGTTGCGAAGCCGATTCGGCTGAACTGCCTGCCTGGGAAATGCCGAGGGCGGATTTATCCCTGTGCGGAGGCTGAAAGTCCAAAGACAATTCCCGCGGGGGAGGAAGCTCCGATTCCTCCTCGCGAACGCCCTGGCCATTTCCCGGCTGCGATATATTGAATTCAACCGGCTGCGGTGACAGTTCAAACACTTCGGCTGGCAGCGAGACGCCTGTTTCATTCGGGGACGGGATTGGACCGGCGCCTGCGGCCGCCTGCGCCAGTTCCGAGGCATCCTCTGCCACCTGCTCGGCGTCTGAAGACAAACCTCCGGCCTCTTCGAATTGCATGGAGACAGGACCAGGTTCAAGACCCACATCCGCGCTCATCAATGGGGTCTGGCTGAGCGGCACATATTCCTTGCCCTGCTTCTCGAGGACCCTCCTCAGCAGGCCTTTGAAGGTTTCATTTTCAGGCTCACGCGCCACCAGCCGGGTGTAGGTCTGCTCCGCCCTTTCGAACTGGTCCGATTGAACGTAAGCGTCTCCCAGGGCCTCAAGAACCTCTGGTATCGTGGCCTCGTCGGCCGTTTTCTCCGCTACCTCATAAACGAACTCAAGAATATCGGTCCGTTCAGGACAGGCCTTGCAAAGCCGGAACAGGGTCTCCATGAAGGGCCCGGTTTCCCGACGCGCGATCAGGACCGGAGCGGCTCCCTTCAGGACCTGGAATGCCAAATCATATGCACCCTTCTCGATGCAGCGCGCGGTAAAGTCGGCAGCGGGAGCAAAATTGGAGGGACTTAGTTGCAGGACATTTAGAAGCAACCTGCCCGCGGCTTCCAGTTTGTTAGTGGCCAGATAGGATTCCAGCAGCAGGCGTTTCGCCTCCGGGCTGTTCTGAAGTGCGGGAACGGAATCCAGTATGTCTCCGACTTCATCCGGCCTCTGGTCCACCAAAGCCTGGCGGGCCCGGAAAAGATTGATCTCGCTGTTCTCCGGGTCCAGCTCCGTGGCTTTATCCAGGGCGCTCTTGCAAGCCGCGATGTCTCCGTTCTCACGGGCGAGGACGGCCGTGCTCAAATAGGCGTCTGCGGCCTCGCGGCTTTGCCCCGAATCTTCCACACGTTGCGCCAGATTCAGGCGCAAACCATGATTCTTTGGTTCCAGCCGACAAAGCTGGCGAAGAATCTCCAGTGCCTGCTCTTTCTGGCTCCTTCTCTCAAAAAAGTCCAATGCATTCTTATAATGTTCTCGAGCTTCTCGTGCCAACCCCTGGGCGGAGTTGAGTTCGGCCAACCGCAGCAAGGGTTCCACCTTGTCCCGGTCTATCTTCGCAATCTTCTTATAGATGGCGATCGCTTTGACCTTGTAGCCTTCACGTGTATACGCGTCCGCCAGCTTGTAAAAGTACCTCAGCGCCTCCGGGACATTATTTTCCTGGGCGTAGAGGTCGCCAATAACATTGAGAAGAATTATGTCGCCGGGGTCTTTTTCAATAACCCATTCATAGTGCTTGATGGCTTTGGCGGTCTTTCCCTGCGCTACGTACTTGTGAGCTTCCTGAAGTGCTTTGGCCTTGTCAAAAGCCATTGAGACGGGCCCTCGAAAGAACTAGTTACTTTTTTGAAACTAGCACAGGGGCCTTTTGAAGTCAACGAAACAGGGCTCTCAAATGCGGCATGGAAATCTAAGTAAATCCTTATACTTCTGTTGATTACGATCATCGTCATGAGCGGACCCATGGGGAATCTCCGTGTATTTTCTGTCTGTTGCGTTTGTTGTCTGTTATTCTTTATAATGTGCCACAAGGTACGAACCATTAGGATGTAAACCACATGCGTTCATCAATAGTTCAGAAATTGCAGCAAGAAATTCAGGCCCTGGAGCACGAACTGAACCACGAGTTACCCCAGGAGTTGAAAAAGGCCCGCGCGCACGGCGACCTCAGCGAGAACGCCGAGTACATCATGGCCAAGCAACGGCAAGATTACGTGGGCGCGCGTCTGGCTCAGCTTAAAAAACGCATGGCGGACCTCTCCCTGGTTAACGTCAATAACATCCCAAAGGACCGGATCGCCTTTGGCTCGCAGGTCGTTCTTTATGACGTAGACCGGGATGTGGAAATCAATTACAGGCTGGTGACAAGCGAGGAATCAGACGTCAGCAAGGGGTGGATTTCCACGACTTCTCCCATCGGCCGAAGCCTGATGGGCAAGAAGGTTGGCGACGAAGTCACCGTAAGAACTCCGAACGGGGTTCGTGAGTTCGAGATCCGTTCAGTCCTAACCATCCACGAGCAAAATTAAGATTGCAGCTTCCGTCTTCAGTGGCGGCCAATGCGCCTTTAGTCGCGCCGCTGCAGGACGGGAGGCTTGTCATCCGCCGTGGTCTGGCCGCCATTGGTGCTTGCTGGCTGCCCTGATTTCGGTTCACGCTTGACCAGGGTCGGCTTGTTGCTGGCTGATTCAACCTTCTTCATTTTGCCCAGAAGGTCATTCAATCGTTCCTGAACGCTCTGGAATTCCGAATCCGACACCAGATATTCTGAACGGCTGGGAAGGATAGTCTTGATCTCCTTTTCGGCATTGATAATGCGATCCTGTGTAGGTGGGTGGTCCATAAAAACACCGGCGACGCTGCCGGGAGTTCTCCGCCCCTCCTGAATAATTTTTGCGAACATGGAAAGGTAAGCGTTTGGGTCGTATCCGGCTTTCCACATATATTGCAGGCCCAGGAAATCCGCCTGCTGCTCATCACTGCGGCTGAATTTAAGGAACGCGAGCGGCACACCCAGGTTGAGACCTTCCGAAATCCCGATGTACACGGGATAAGACATCGGCGTAAAGATCAGTGGAATCATTGCGTATTGAAGCAGGGTCTGCTTGGTCGCGTCTGAAGCCCAATGGCGGCATGCCACGTGGGCCGTCTCATGTGCCAGCACACCGGCGAGCTGTGCTTCACTGCCCGCCGCGTGCAGCAGGCCGGTGTTGACATAAATGAATCCACCGGGAAGGGTAAACGCGTTAATTTCCGGCGAGTCGATGACCTTGACGGTTATGGGAATCTTGGCATCGGAACTCCGGGCAATATTCTGCGCCACCCGGTTTACGTATTCCGTAATGACAGGATCCTTGACAAGCTTGGCGGAGTGGTCGATCTGCTCGGCATACTTCTGGCCGATTGCGACCTCTTTCTGTTCGGAGATAATGCTGTGATGAGCAACATTTCTCTGCCCGATGCAATAGACGTCATCCATCTTATTCTTGGCATCAGAACAGGGCCTGACGGCCGAAGTATCCGCCGCGGACACCGAAACCATTCCGCATAAAAGGAAAAAGAACATTCCCAGGAAGACGAAATTGATTCTTTTCATAGTTAACATCCTATTCGGGTTTACCCTTTTGCTGAGATGATCAATTGTCTTTCGGGGTTATCTGGCAGCTTTTCAGCCTGTTCCGTAGACAGCATTATTTCCGGGCGGTCTGAGGCCACGGTGTCCGTAAAGCTCATTGGCCGGTCAGTACCCTGCGAAAGGTGAGGAGGAACAGGACCAGGCGGGACGAAGTTGGAAGGGTACCGCGAATACAGACCCGAAGTCCGTGCAGGCTCTAAATAGTCACGATGTTTCTTTGAGGAGGCGTTTTGTGGCGTCTTCAGGGAGGCGATATTCTCTGTGCGATATCATTAAAGAGGTCAACAAGACCTTGAAACACTGCCGTCACCGATTTGGGGAGATACTGTGGAAGAGATTTCAAACCGCTCTCAACCCAACCGGTATTCCATCCATAGGACACAACCCAGGCGTCGCTTTCATGCCACACATCCCGCAGCCTGGACCAATAGCGGTTCCGGGCGGCAATCACACCTGATTCCACCGTATCAGCCGCATCAGAGATTCGAAATTGTGGAGGTGGTTGGGCGGGCAGCGGACGGTACGGCGAATAATGCGCCTGGATCCGCAGGACAGCCACGTTCCAGTAAGCGCGTGCAAGGAGTCGTTCCTTCTGTGCTTGTTGCCGATCCCAACTGCGGTTGTGTTCGTAAAATGACGGTGGGGGCTCGGCGGACAAGCGCATAACCGGGCGCGTCGAACGGTAGACAAAAAGCCCAACGAAGACCAGGACAAACAGCCACTTCCACCACCCCAAACGCCTCTGCTCGGTCCGTTCGGTGAGGAGATGGTCCGCCGCGATGTCTAAAGAGTTCGCGTGTTTCATTCCAACAAGAATTTAAGCCGAGTTCGCAGTTATACGCAATGGGACGTTGGTTCCATTTGCAGCGAAGCGACGTTATAAGGCGGCAAATAACTGCGAGACAAATTTTGGGAGAATTATCCTTTCCGCCGCGGAGAAAAATACCTACCACCATTCACAGGTAAGCCTCATCGTTATATGTACTTATCCGGTGTGTCCAATTGGCAACAATCTCCTAAACTATTCGGCTTTTGTCCGATCTGAATTCATCAATTCAGCACGAAAATCCATTGGATAAAGTGTTAACTCTCTTGCAAACAAGAGGGCTCATTCGAGTGGGCCCTCCCGTCCTCGCATAGGCACCTTCGGCGGAAACTTCATCAAATCACTTTTCACCTTGGTAAGCTATAAGGCCTTAATCATTCGAAGGGAGATGAATTTATCATGAAAGCTATCGCGATTATTCCTGGAACCAGGGAAGTCAAAATCGTTGACCGGCCTGAACCTGAATTGAGTGCGCCGGACGAAATCAAGCTGAGAGTTTTGCGGGTTGGAATCTGCGGGACCGATCGTGAAGAAGCATCCGGCGGACGGGCCGACGCGCCCCCAGGACAGGACGACCTGGTAATCGGACATGAGATGTTCGGGCAGGTCGTGGAGGCAGGGAGCCAGGTGCAGTCGGTCCGGCCCGGCGATTTTGGATGCTTCACCGTCCGGCGCGGCTGCGGCCGGTGTCCCGCCTGCCTGAACAACCGTAGCGACATGTGCTCGACCGGAGAATACACGGAGCGCGGCATCAAGCAGCGGGACGGATACGAAACCGAACTGGTGGTGGACAAGTCGCAATACTTTGTCAAAGTTCCCAGTGATCAGGTGCCATTGGGGGTTCTTTCAGAACCCACATCGGTTGCTGAAAAGGCCATCGACGAAGCTCTTTTGGTTCAGGCCGCCCGGGTCCCCGGCGTTACAGACCCGCAGATGTGGCTGGAGGGCAAGCAGGTTCTGGTGGCCGGGCTGGGGCCCATCGGGCTACTGGCCGCTGTCGCGCTCAGGCTTCGAGGAGCCAAGGTGCTCGGCCTGGACGTTGTGGACGCGGACACCCTGAGACCCCGGATCCTTCAGCAACTTGGAGCGAAGTATGTTGACGGACGCCAGACGAAACCCTCGGCGCTGGACGACGTCTATGGGCAGATCGACATGATCTTTGAAGCCACAGGGATTGCCCGCGTGGAGTTTGACCTGCTCGGCGCGCTGGGCATCAACGGGGTGTATGTTCTGACAGGAATTCCTGGCGGAGACCGCCCCGTGCAAATCGACGGAGCGGCTCTGATGCGCCAGCTTGTGCTCCGCAACCAGGTGATGATTGGGAGCGTAAACGCCAGCCGGAAGCATTTTGAAATGGCCGTGGAAGATCTCGGGAAAGCTTACAAGACCTGGGGGAAAACGATCGACCAGATCATCACAAATGTCGTCCCCTACACGAATTTCGCCGAGGTGCTCGAAAAGCATCCTGACAATGAAATCAAGGCTGTAATCGAGTGGAGTAAACCGAACTGAACCTATGAAAGTGTGGGTTTTCAAAATCAATACGAACCGCGGCTGGCAGTTCGACCAGTATTTCCGGTCGAGGGCCCGCGGCATCTATCCCATGGGCGACGAAGGCTGGATCAAGAGCGCCTCCAGCCTCCGTTACCTGCGCGAAGAAGTGAAACGCGGCGACCTGTTCCTCTGTTACGAGACCGACCGGAAGGAAATGCGGGGCGTGGCTCGCGCAGCATCAAACGGGCGTGACGTCGGAATGGGATCATTGATTGATTTCTGCCCACCGGTCCGCGCCGTGCGGTTCAAAAATCCTCTCAAGCGCCATCCCGACCTCGATCACATCCTGGCCTTCACGCCCCATCGCGGCCGCGGCACCGTGCAGAAGATTGATCGCGATGAGTTCGCCCGCCTGAAGCGGGTCATGCTGAGCAGGAACCCCGGCCAGGCGCGAGAGTTGCGCCGTATTCTGAGATAAGGCTCGGGTAGTATCCAACGCTGAAGAAGGCCTTGCGCTCCCATTTGGAATAATGCTAAGAACGGGTTGCCCGCTTTCCCGCAACGATATTGAATCTCGGATGCAGCATGAAACAGTGGATCTCACGGTATTTCCAGCTTGAAGCGAATGGTACAACCCTGCAACGGGAGGTGGTGGGCGGCATCACCACCTTCCTTGCAATGTCGTACATCATCTTTGTGCAGCCGGGAGTTCTGTCGCAAGCTGGGATGGACTTCCAGGCTGTCCTTGCCGCCTCCTGCCTGGCTGCGGCGCTTTCCACTTTCCTGATGGGTCTGATTGCCAACTACCCTGTCGCGCTGGCCCCGGGCATGGGGGAAAACTTCTTCTTCGTTTACACGCTGTGTGCGGCAGCTCCACTGGGGTTCGGATTGACCTGGCAGCAGGCGCTAGGCGCTGTGCTGCTTGCCGGCATATTCTTCATCGCCATCACCCTGACGGGCATTCGGGCAAAAATTGTCAACTCCATTCCCGATTCGCTGAAGCGCGGCATTGCCGCCGGCATCGGGCTCTTCATCACATTGATCGGACTTGAATACGGCGGGCTGGTGGTCGGGTCTCCGGGAACGTTGGTTCGCCTGGGGGACTTCAGCCAGCCGGCAACCCTGGCCAGCGTGCTGGGATTGCTCGTGCTTGTCGTCCTGCTGGCCTTTGATGTGCGGGGAGCCATTCTCCTGGGAATTCTGGCGACTACCGCCATTGCCGCCGCCTTTGGCCTGATCCATTTCCACGGCATTTTCTCAACTCAGATCCAAATGGCACCAACGTTCCTGAAGTTCGATCTGCATGGGCTGTTTGCGCTTACGCCATCGAAACTTGGAGCTGCAATCTTTGTACTGTTTTACCTGGCGCTTTTCGACACCATCGGGACCCTGGTGGGAGTTGGCCAGCAGGCCGGGCTCCTGAGGGAAGGCAAACTTCCCCGTGCAGGACGCGCGCTTTTTGCCGACGCGGTGGGCACAACTGTCGGCGCCGGCCTCGGCACATCAACCATCACCTGTTACATCGAATCTGCCGCTGGAGTCTCTGACGGCGCGCGCACAGGGCTCGCCAACATGGTTACCGGATTCCTGCTGCTGGCTGCCATGTTCTTCAGCCCGCTGGCGTCGATGATCGGCGGCGGCATGCAGGTGGGTGCAGGCAATGAGTCCGTCATCCGTTATCCCACGCTCGCGCCGGCTCTCATCGTGGTCGGTTCAATGATGCTCAAAGTAGTGCGCGAGTTCAACTGGGACGATCCAACCGAATACCTCCCTGCCTTCCTGATTCTCGTCGGCATACCGCTCACCTTCAGCATCGCTGACGGCATCGCCTTTGGACTGATTGCATACTCCGTCGCGAAGGTAGCAACCGGCCGCTGGCGCGAATGCCCAACGCTCACCTACATTTTCGCTGCGTTGTTTGTTGTGCAATTTCTGGTGATTTGACAACCTGCGCGGCAGGTGCTGATGAGTATTGGGCCATTCTGCGTCTGAGTGCACCGGCAGGCAGCAGGCAGGGGTCCGGTGTGCTAACTGAGCGTGCGGACTTTTCAGCGCGAGACTCACCTGACATGCGGACGCTCCATGCTTCGGTAGGCGCAAGGTCTTACGCATTCGGTGCAGGCTGTGACACAGGCGTGCCGGCCGGTGCTGAAGAACTGACATGTCGCGGCAGAGGTTCCAACGGCATAACAATCCACGCAACAATATACGCGATGAGACCCCAACCTCCAAGGAACAACGCGGCCAGCCAGATCAGGCGCACCAGCGTTGAGTCAATTTCCAGGTACTCTGCGAAACCACCGCAGACGCCGGCAATTTTCTCATCCGTGCGCGAGCGCATGAGTTTCCTGTTTGGTCTTACAGGCGGATGCATTTCGGTGCCGCACTGGGAGCAGAAGTTGACCGCTTGCGTGTATTCTTTTCCGCACTTCGGGCAGAACATGGCAGGACCCTCCTTCCATCGCTGGGAAACTACCTTCATTCCATTATACGCGCAGAGCACATGGAAAGTTCCTGAAGGAACGGCCCCCTTTTCGAGGCATTGGTTTCCCCAAGAGGCTATAATCACGAATGCTTTCTATCCTGAGGTGATTTCGGGTAACATGCGCTTGATTGCCCCACGCAGGGCTTCCTTCCACGGAACGGCTGCAATGGCCCGAACATCGAGTGGTTCGTCAAAAAACGCTCGGGAGACTGCAGAATGGATTGGAGATACCAGCGGCTGCCAAGAGTTTTTGCCCGGTCCAGGTCAATGCGTCGCAGGGTTGCCTATAGCCTTGGCATTGTCCGTCTGATTCTCGTTCCTGTCATTCTGCTGGCCGTCTATTACCTGTTCAGAATGAGCTTGATTGTCGACCGCATTGTGAGCGTGGACGCGTCGGTGGCCATGCAGGCGGAACGCGCCTCACTTGTAATGCTCGACGCGCAGCGCACCGAGCGCACCTACTTTCTGCTTCGTGATCAGGAAGACTTCAAATCGAACCAGCAGACCATTGAGAGCCTCCGTGAAATGATTGAATCACTGCGCGATGTCCAGCCCCAGGAAGCCAGCGCGATCGAAAAAATGCAGGCCGAACTTGAGACTTACCTGCGGGGGATGCAAAAGGCATCCGAACGCGTCAGCGAAACTGGGCAGCCGCGGATTGACCGGCTTCGCGGCGCAGTGTTGTCCTATGAGAAGGACCTGAACGACATCCTGCGCGGAGCACACCGCCAAAGCAGAGCCAGCCTGGTCCGGGAACTGCATGAACGAACCAGCAGGTTCGATTCCGAAATCGCAGCTGCCGGCAACGAAGATCCCGTCCTCCAGTCGATATCAGCGGATCTTGAAAACTCGGCAAGTTCATTTCTGAGCCAGGCCACGGAGCTTGAAAACCGCAGCTGGAACCGGGTTGTGAAAGATCACGACGACGCCCGCGCCCTCGTGGTTCGCGCCGAATGGGTCCTGGGCAGCGTTTCACTGCTGGTATTGCTGATCAGCATCTGGGTCAGCTACGTCCTGCCCAAGGAAGTGGTGCAGCCGCTGCTGGACCTCAAAGCGGCGGTGGACCACGCTGCGGCAGGCAACTACGAGATTGAGTTTGACGTGCAGGGGAAAGGCGAGGTCGCCGAACTCGCCAACAGCGTTCGAGGCCTGATCGCCCATGTGCGCGAGAAGAAGGGCGATGAAGATATACCACCCTCCTGATGCCGTCCCGGCCTTGAGTGCTGGTAACCGAAACCCTCTGGATGCGCCTCCGAAAACTTGGTAGATTATTGTGTGAAAGGAGAACACCTGACATGAAGGGAAAACCAGCCGTTATTGACGCTCTCCAAAAAGCTTTAAGCGAAGAGTTGATGGCCATCAGCCAGTACTTCCTCCACGGTGAGATGCAGAGCAACTGGGGCTACAAGCGCCTCTATGCCGAAATCAAGAAGCAGGCGATCGGCGAAATGAAGCACGCCGAAGTCCTCATTGAACGCATCCTCTTCCTCGAGGGACTCCCCAACCTGAATGACTTCCCGAAACTTAAGATCGGGAAGAACGTCCAACAGCAGCTCCAGAACGACCTGAACCTGGAAAAGGAAGCCGTTGAGGAGTACAACAAGTATGTCGCCCTCGCCCGCAAAGAAGGCGATAACGCCTCAGCCGATCTCTTCGAGGTTCTCCTGAAAGACGAGGAAGAACATGTCGACTTCCTCGAAGCCCAGCTCGATTTAATCGAACAACTGGGCCTGCAGAATTATCTCGCCCAGCAAATGCACGGCTGATCGTCCGCCGTCTGCCGCCGTGCATTCCAGAAAAATCAAATGAACTGAGAACACCGGTCGAATCCTGTGGCCGGTGTTCTTTGCACTACCTCCAATAAACTTTCTCAGGTTTTAATACATCCCCCGGAACCAGCAACGCCGGTATCCGATATGACGATTAATGCGGACTTGCCGTGGGCACCTCGCTCTGACCAGCCGCTTGCGGCCTGACTGAGCCACCAGGCCTTCCGGTAATAGGGTCGACAGGCCCCCACTTTGGCGGCTTTGCGGGTGGCAAGGGCTTCTGCGGCGGATGGGGCGTGACGTCGGTCCACTTATTTCCGCCGTCGGCGGTAAACAGCAATCTGCGGTGGTCAGCCATAGCCCACCCGTGACTGGCGTCCGCAAAACTGATTTCCGACAGAGCGAAGGGGGAGACGACGACGGACGAACTGACGCCGCCGGCCAGGGGAACAGCAGATGCCCTGACGCCAGCGGATGAGCCAGTCGGCACGATGAGGATGGAATCAGTGATCGCAACCGAACTCACTTGCCCCACTGAGGTCGCCCTTGATTCGTCCAGAACCTTGAGTGGGCTCCAGGTTTTGCCACCATCAGCGGTAGCATATATCACCAGCTTTGAGGGAGTGCCCGGCGAACCGGAGTAATTCACCGGGACAAATCCCCTCTCGCCGTCAACGAAAACGGGTGCACTGGCGAAGGTCGGATAGATCGCCCCTCCGACTTGTGGTGGAGGACTCAGCGACACCTTCCTCCAGCTTTTCGAGCCGTCGTGGGTGGCATAGAGGAACTGATTCCCAGGCCCCCCCGCCAGCCAGCCATCCGTGCTACTAGTAAAGCGAAGATCGCCCGTGACCCCCGGGCCGTGCGGAGGACGGCTCCATGTCTCGCCGCCATCGTCAGTCTCGATCAGCATAGCCAGCCTGAAATTGGGGCTGCTTGCCACGTCCAGGTTCAGCCACCCGTGAAGGGGGTCTACGAAGTCAACCTGGCCAGAACCTTCGAGAATGGTTTGTCTGGGATTCAGATCAAAGATCACAACCGGCACAATCGACCATTTTGTTCCGGCATTGTTTGTGACCGCCAGGTCAAACCGAGGCTCGTCGGAGCCTTTCTCCCCCGTGCCGGAAAGCAGCGCCCACCCGTCCTGCGCGTTAAGAAAGAAGACAGAGGCGATATGCTCTCCGCGTCGAAGGGGCGGCGTGATATTCTTCCAGTGGCTGCCCCCGTCCGTGGTCCACATCAGACCAGGGCCAGCGAGAGCCCAGCCCACTTGGGGCGTCAGCAGCTTCATGCTTGCGGCCTTCGCAAACGGGGTGGCGAAGAAAAAAGAAGAAACTATGACGAACAGGAACATGCTACGCATCCTGCCTAGGACCACGAGGACCCACCTGCAGATAGAAAAAACCCCTGCCTGACGCATCATCCCTTAATCACCCCCATTGGTTTCAGGCGGGCGACGCGTTTTGAGAGCCCGGCGTTGTGGACCACGTTGATGACGGCATCCACATCCTTGTAGGCCTCGGGAATTTCTTCCGAGATGCCGTCGCGCGTTTCGGAGCGCACGATCACGCCGTGCTTCTCCAGGCGTTCGCGCGCGTTCATGGCGTAGGGTGACTTTTTGGCGGCGGTGCGGCTCATTACGCGCCCGGCGCCGTGGCACGTGGTCCCGAAGGTTTCTTCGAGCGAGCCTTGCGCTCCCACCAGAACGTAAGAGGCCGTGCCCATTGAGCCCGGAATCAGCACCGGCTGCCCGATATCCTTGTAAGCGGCGGGAATTTCCGGCCGCCCGGTGGGAAACGCGCGCGTCGCTCCCTTGCGATGCACCAGAACGCGGCGGTCCCGTCCGTTCACGCGATGCCATTCCAGCTTGGCGATGTTGTGGCAGACGTCGTAGACCACGCGCAGAGTTTCCTTCTGCCCAAAGATTCGTTTGAAGGCTTCGCGTGTAAAGTGCGTGATGCCCTGTCGGTTGGCCCAGGCAAAATTGGCTGAGGCGCGCATGGCTCCCAGATACGCCTGGCCTTCGGGCGAATTGGCGGGCACGCAGGCAAGCTGGCGGTCCGGGAGTTCCAGCTTGTAGCGGCGCATGGCGGGGTCCATGTCGCGCAAATAGTCAGTGCAAACCTGGTGGCCAAAGCCGCGCGAGCCGGAATGGATCAGCACCACGACCTCATTCTCATAAAGACCGAACCGCTGGGCAATTTCCGGCTCAAAGACCTTCTCCACGTACTGCACTTCCAGAAAATGATTGCCGGAACCGAGCGTACCCACCTGCGCGAGACCGCGCTTGCGCGGCTTGTCACCCACGGCCGAGGGATCGGCGCCGTCGATTGCACCATTCTCCTCGCAGTGTTCCAGATCGCCCGGCTCGCCGTACCCGTTCCGGACCATCCATCCCGCGCCCTCCACCATTATTCGCTCCAGGTCCTGGTAAGAAAGCTGCACGGAACCTTTGCGGCCCGCGCCCGAAGGGATATCTCGAAAAAGCTGGTTCACCAACTCGCGGATTTTGGGGCGCACGTCATCCGCCGTGAGCGTGCTGGCCAGCAGGCGCACGCCGCAGTTGATGTCAAAACCCACGCCGCCCGGCGACACCACGCCGCCTTCATCGGGATCGGTGGCTGCCACGCCGCCGATGGGGAATCCGTAGCCCTGGTGAATGTCCGGCATGGCAAGCGAGCGGCCCACAATGCCGGGCAGCATCGCCACGTTGACAGCCTGCTCAAGCGAGAGGTCCTTTAACAGATCCTCAAGCAGGTTCTCGTCGGCGTAGATCAGCGCGTCGGTCAGCATGCCGGTCTTGGTTCCGCGCGGGACCAGCCAGCGGTAGCGGTCGAGCTTCTGGAGTTGGCGCTTTTCAAAGTACAAAGGCGTTCCTCCGCGAGCGTGTAAGCGTGTTGGGTGAGTCGATTTCTCCAGCCATTATATCAGGGAAAACCAAAGCCGGCGCATGGGGTTGGGGCTCTTGCAACGCTTTGAATGGAGGGGTGTGATGGCCTTCAGGAGCGGCAGGGTTCTCTCGGGTTCGTTTTTTCGCATTTCTTTATTTTCAACAACATGGCCGGGTTCGTTTTTGGCTTCGTTTTTTCCACAGGAACGTATTTTCAATAACTTCCCGGCTTCGTTTTTGGGTTCGTTTGGGTTCGTTTTTGGTGGCCAAAGCTTTATTATCAGTAACTTCTCGGCTTCGTTTTCTAAATTAACATCTTTTCTGTCCCACGCATTTGAATGGCCAAAAGCAACCGCTCAATTATTTCAGCAACTTATGGATATTACACAGTCCACCCAGACTGCTTAATTTTATTTGGATAACGCCGCTCTCGACGTCACCAGCAAGACTAGCACGCTAGCGTAGATTTGTCAAGCAAATTCCGCCTCGGGGTGATGTCAAGCTGCGTGTGTAAAAAGGCGGAGGGTGCGGTTTCGCCACTCCTGGCGTTCGTTGTAGCC
>DATLWV010000351.1:0-4488 GCA_035576145.1 Terriglobia bacterium | reverse complement strand
GACCCGGGCCTTAACATCACCGGCTATGGCATCATCGAGCGCCGCCGCCAGGGGACGGCCCTGATTGAAGCGGGGGTCATCCGCCTGCCGCGCGCCGAGGGCAATAACCTGCCCTTGCGCCTGGAAACGCTCTTCAAAGGTATCCGGGAAGTCGTCGAAGAATTCCGCCCGGAGGTTGTCTGCCTGGAAGAAGTCTACAGCCACGCCGACTATCCTCAGACCGCCGTCCTGATGGGGCACGCGCGAGGCGTGATTTGCCTGGCGGCGAGGCTGGCCAGGGTTCCGGTGTTTCCCATGCCGGCCAAGCGGATCAAGCAGTCAGTCACAGGCAATGGGAATGCCTCAAAACTCCAGGTGCAGCGGGCCGTGCAGCAGCAATTCTCACTGCATGCGCCGCCGCGCCCGCCGGACGTGGCCGACGCGCTCGCTGTGGCGTTGTGCTATATGAACACGCTTCGCATTCCAACCAACGGGGTTCGGCTCAAGGCGGGGAGGCTGCGGTAAAATTGATTCATGGCCCGGGAAGAACCCGGAATCGCCTAAATTCATCCCAGGAGCAATTCACTGATCTCAGAAGTCACCGGAGAAGTTCTTTATGATCGTATCGCTCACAATTCCCTGCTGGTGCGCGTCAACTCGCTCTGTTACGAAGTATTTGTCCCTTCGGGGATCGCGGCCCGGCTGCGCCAGGCGCCCGAGCACGAACGGAAAAATCCTCTGACGCTTTACACCATCTATTACATTGACGGAGGGATGGCCGGCGGCCATCTCACGCCCAAGCTTGTAGGTTTTCTCGACCCGCTGGATCGCGAGTTTTTTGAAACATTCACCAAGGTGCCTGGTGTCGGCTTTATGCGGGCGCTGAAATGCCTGATCCGGCCCCTCAATGAGATTGCACTGGCCATCGAGCGCGGCGATACCGAACTGCTGAAGAAGCTGCCCTACATCGGCACCAAGACCGCAGAGCGCATTGTGACCGACCTGCGCGGAAAAATGGCGAAGTTCGCTCTCGCCCCCGCCAACCAGCCGCTGTCCGTCGAAACTGAATCCGTCTCTGAACTGAAGATGGAAGCCATCCAGGTGCTCGAGCAGTTGGAGTACTCGCGGTCAGAAGCCCAGAGAATGGCGACTGAAATACTCGCGCGGTTCAAGAACCTGAAATCGATTGATGAATTCCTGCGCAAGGTATTCGAACAGAGGCAGGAAATAACAAAAAGTTGAAACCGGCGGCGGGATCAGTAAAATTCATAAGATATGTCCAGAGTTCGATTAGTATCACCGGACTTGATCTCACAGGACGAAGAGAGTTTCAACCAGACCCTGCGCCCCCCCTCGCTGGAACAGTATGTGGGGCAGCGCAAGATCGTTGAAAAGCTCTCCATCGCACTGCAGGCCGCCCGGCAGCGGTCGGAGTCTGCAGAGCACACACTTCTCTACGGCCCGCCGGGCCTGGGCAAAACCACCCTGGCACACATCATTGCCAATTCCATGGGAGCCAAGATTGTCACCACTTCCGGCCCCGCTCTGGAGCGCACCGGCGACCTGATGGGGATCCTAACCAACCTCGGCGAAGGTGACATCCTGTTTATCGATGAGATTCACCGGTTGCCGGCAAACATCGAAGAGTTCCTCTACCCAGCGATGGAAGACTTCAAGGTCGACTTTGTGGTGGACAAGGGAATGTTCGCGAAGACAATCAACGTCCCGCTCAAGAAGTTTACCCTTGTCGGCGCAACGACGCGGGCCGGGAACCTTTCCGCCCCGTTGCGAAACCGCTTCGGCCTCTTTTTCCACCTGGAGTTCTACCCGGTCGAAGACCTGAAAAAGATCATCCTGCGCTCGGCACACATCCTGGAAGTCCCGGTCGATGATGCGGGAGCCGCAGAGATCGCCCAGCGAGCGCGAGGCACGCCGCGCATTGCCAACCGGCTGCTTCGGCGAGTTCGGGACTACGCAGACGTCAAAGCGGACGGCAATATCACAGCGGAGGTGGCCCGCCAGGCGCTGAAGCTCGAGGGGGTGGATGAGCAGGGCCTGGATGAACTCGACCGGAATTTCCTCTCCACCATCATCCGGCTTTACAAAGGAGGGCCGGTGGGCGTGGAGGCAATGGCCGCAACTTTGAACGAAGAAGTGGATACGCTGGTTGACATGGTTGAGCCTTACCTGCTCCAACTGGGCTTTGTCAGCCGGACCCGGAGCGGACGCATGGCCAACGAGCCCGCGTACCGGCACCTGAAGTTGTCCATGCCGGGGAGATCGCCGGGGTTGTTTGAGAGTTAAGGCAAGGCAGGTTCACAGCCTGAATTCCAACACATGAAGCGAGTGTTTCTTTCTCTGGGGTCCAATCTAGGTGACCGGTCTGGAAACATCGAAAGGGCGCTCGATGCGCTTGCCGCAGCAGGCCTTGACGTGCGGCGGGTTTCTTCCTTTTACCGCACGGAGCCGGTAGAGTTCCGGCAGCAACCCTGGTTTGTGAATTGCGTGGCCGAGGTTGCGACAGAGCTTCTCCCGATGCAACTGCTGCATGTTGTTCAGAGAGTGGAACGAGACCTTGGGCGGCAACGCGGCATCAACAAAGGACCGCGCAAGATTGACATCGACATCCTCCTCTATGAAAATGTCGTGGTCCGTTCCAGCGCCCTGAACATCCCGCATGAGAGCATGGCCGAGCGAAGGTTTGTTCTGGTGCCGTTGCGAGAACTCGAAGCCGGACTCCGGCATCCTGTCACCGACCGAACCGTGGTGGAAATGCTGAATGAAACGGCAGACACCGGCCAGGTGATTCGCATCAGATCTCAGGGCGTGCCCGGTATGTAGCGGGCGGTCTGCGGCGCGAAACGGCCTCGATGCCGAAACAGACGGCGGCGAGTAAAGCCCAACACATGCCCGCTTTGGGACGGTGCCGTGACCGCCGCGTCGTGGCCAGGAGGAAATGAAAATGCTTGACCAGGCCTATTCGGTCCTTGCCTCCACGCCCGAGAAGTTGCGGCGCGAGATACAGGATTTTTCCTTGCGTGAGATGAAGAAGAGCCCGGCGCCCGGCAAATGGTCCGTGCAGTTGATTCTGGCACACCTGGCCGATGTTGAGCAGCATGGCATGAGGGCCCGTGTGGAGGCGATCGTCAAGGAACATCGGCCCGTCTTCGAGCCCTTCGAGCAGGAAAAGCGTGCGGTGGAATTACGCTACGATCGAATCGACCCGCGCAAGTCGCTGGATTCGCTCGCGAGCCAGCGCCGGGCCAACCTCAAATGGCTCCGAACGCTGCGGCCGGCGCAATTGCGGCGCGTGGGAATTCATCCCGAAGTCGGCGAAGTCAGTGCCCTCGACTTCCTGCACGAGTGGGCCTTTCATGACCTCGGCCATTTAAAGCAGATTCTGGAAGTGAAGCGCTACGGCCTGTACCCACATATGGGTAACACGGTGAAGTTTTATCAGTTCGGCTCTTGACTTGCTCCAGCGTGGGCCCAGGCCCCACTTTGAATCCTGATCGAGGGATTGCCCGTGGTTAGATTGCCAGAATACGAAAGGCCACGCTTTATCGCTGTAGAAGGCCCGGTCCGTGTGGGGAAAACCACCCTGGCGGACATCCTTGCCGACCGGCTGAAGGCCGACCGTATGCGCGATGTGGACGACAACCCTTTCCTGAAAGGTTTTTACGGTGAACAGCCCGGGGCCGCATTTACAAGCCAGATGTATTTTCTGGTGGAGCGCTTCCGGCAGTTTCGCGCGCTTGACGTTTCGGCTTCCGCAAACCGCGTTGTGGTCAGCGATTACATATTTGAGAAGGACAAGATCTTTGCCTATCTCAACCTGAGCGATGCTGAGCTGCAGCTTTATGAGCAATATTACCAGATTTTTGCCGAACAGGTGCCTATCCCCGATCTGGTGATATACTTACAGGCGAAGCCGGAGATGCTCAAGAAGCGGATTGAGAAGAAGAAGGTCCCCTTTGAGAGCCGCATCTCAGAAGAGTACCTCGAAGCTGTTGTGAATGCTTATGAACACTTCTTCTTCCGATATCGCTCGAGCAACCTGCTGGTGATTGAAACGTCCGAGATCGACTTTGTCGACCGGAACGATGATTTGAAGCAGTTGCTCCAGCGGCTGTCCGAGCCGGTTCGGGGCACTCAGTATTTTTTGCCGCTTGGATCCGCTTCCGCGGACTGAGACGGTCGCAGGCTGTGGCGCAGGCCGCACTTGCTGTACACAGGGCGGCACTGCGAGTTGGAAGTCAGGAAGCTTCGACCCTCTCTGTCCAGTGAAGTCCGATCGGGTTTTCCGGTGCGCTTTGAAGCTGCGCCAGGAAGGACCGGGCTGCGACCGAGAGGTTTTTGTTTTTGTGCCAGGCGTGCACGTTACCCGTGCCACGCACTGATTCTCAAATGAGGAGATAATGCCATGGACCCCAAATCACAGGCCGTGAGCAAGATTACCGTCCCGCTCATTCTCGAACGAAAACTCCGCGGCGAGAAAATCACGTCCCT
>DATLWV010000350.1:0-3134 GCA_035576145.1 Terriglobia bacterium | reverse complement strand
GAAACGGCAACCAGCGTCAGCGGATCAACAGACGTAATGCCCCAGACGCGATTTCGGAGAACTCTCTCCAGCACGATGCTTGCCGGAATGCCAATTCCAATCCCTATAGCCAGCCAGCGCAGGCCCCAGATCAACACCATGCGCCGTACGTCGGAAGCCTGAGCTCCCAGCGCCATGCGAACTCCGATTTCCTGCGTCCGCCGCGTGACCGCATAGGAGAGAACGCCGTAAACTCCGACGCACACCAGCATCATTCCCAGCAGCGCAAAGCCAATCAGCACCCCCATCACTAACCGTGGTTCGACGTACCAATATTCGAAATCATCGCGAACCGGAGCAATGTCGACCGGCAATTCCTTGTCTATGGACGAAAACGCGTTCCGGACAGGTTTCGTCAGGGTCGCGGGATTGCCTTTTGCCCGGATGCAAAGCATGCTCCACCAACTTCCTGAAACCGTGAACGGAAGAAAGATCTGGGGCTTGACCTCAGGATGGAAGCCAATGGCTTGCACTGTATTCGCGACAACCCCCACAATCTCATATGCCGCAACTTTCAATTGGGGAAACCAGACTGATTTCTTTAGATTGATTTGGCGGCCCAGGGGATTCACCCCAGCCAAGTACTTATCGACGAAAGCGCGATTGACCACCATCACAGGCCGGCCAAGGTAAATTTCATCTTCGGAAAACGTTCGCCCCTGAAGCAAGGGTATTTTAAATGTTGTGAAGAAACCGTCTCCCACCGAATGCGTCCACACCTCTTGACTATCCGCGCCAGGCTGCCCGGGGGCTTCGATTGGGACCCAAACAACCCGATTTACCCAGGGCCAAACATAAGTCGCAGAGGCAACGCCCGACAGGCTGCGCACCCGGCGCAGGACCGCAAGGTGGAACTGGTTCTTCTGTTCGAGCGTCTTGTAGCGCTCCTGTGGCAGGGTTTCCTCGCCCTGCACCGTTCCTGTAATCCTTCCGGTTCCTTCGGCATTTCCGTGGGACACCTCATGCGGCAGCTTTGTCTCGGCCTGCAACACGTTGTCGATGTTGTAGCCCAATTTGAGGTGGCGGAGCGTCCAGAAGCTGCGGAAGAGCAGTCCCGCCCCGGTCAGGAGCACCAGTGACAGCACCACCTCGCTCACCACCAACAGGTTTCGCAGCCGATGGTGGCCTCGCGTTTCGCTGGTTCCCATGCCGCTCCCTTTCAAAGGCGCCAGGAGGTCCTTCTTCACGGCCAGCACCGCAGGCGCCAGGCCGAACAGGAGAGTGGAGGCCAGCGAAATGCCGACGGCGAACAGCAGCACCCAGCCGTTCGTAGCGCTCGTGCCGGTTTTTAGCTCGCTGTAAACGTCCCACGGCGGAAGGATGGACACCACCAGCTTGAAAAGGTCCCAGGCAAGCAAAATCCCAAGGAACGCTCCGCCGCAGGCCAGCAGAAGGCCTTCAATCAGAAGCTGACGCACCAGCCGTACGCGCCCGGCTCCAATCGCCGCCCGGATGGCTATCTCATGTTCGCGATTGGAGGCGCGTGCCAGAAGCAGGTTGGCGACGTTAACGCAGGCGATCAGCAACAGGAGCCCGACACCACCCATCAGCATGCCTAGCGTGCCGCTGACTTGCGGGCTTTCGACGAAAGACTCTACCGAGAAGGTGATTCCCTTTGGGTGCTGCTTCGGGTAGGCGGTGGCAAAGCGTTTGGCCAGGAACGCAATGTCCGACGAAGCTTGTGCGGCCGTCATGCCCGGCTTTAAGTGCCCGATCATGCACGTAAACTGGAGCGAGTTTTTGGGTACAGCTTTGGTAAAGACTGCCGGAAGCCAGCCGCTGGGGACTCTCCCGCCGAGACCCCAAAACCGCGGCGTCATGACGCCGATCACGGTTGTGGGCTGGTGATTGAGGAAGATGGTCTTCCCAAGTATTCCCGGATCCCCGCCGAAATCCTTCTGCCACTCCCTGTAGCTCAGCATGACAACAGGCGGAGCCCCCGGTTTGGCGTCGTCATCAGTAAAACCGCGGCCTATGATTGGGGCAACACCCAGCACTCGAAATGCGTTAACGGTCACCCGTCCCCCTCCGAACCAAGCTGGCGCAATGTTGGGACCTGTCATTAGCTGGATGTCCTCCACGTCCACAACACCCATCACCTGGTCAAAGGCATGGTTCTGTTCCTGGAAGTCGAGGAACTCCGCGGGGGTCACGTCCGCCCAGTCATCTGACTGCGGATGAATCGGATCATGGGTGACGACAACCGCCAGGCGGTCAGCATCCTTGTATGGAAGCGGTTGGAGCGCCACGCTGTAAATCAGGTTGAAGATCGCCGTCGTGCCCCCGATGCCAAGCGCCAACGTGAGAACAGCGACGATCGTAAATCCCGGGTTGCGGCGTAACTGGCGGAGGCCGTATCGGACGTCCTGCCCGAGGGTTTCGAGGAAGGGAAACAACCACGGTGCGCGGTTGAATTCTCTGGTACGGGTTTGGTTGCCGAAGGCTCGCCGGGAAGTGTCGCGCGCTTCTTCGGGTGGCATGACTTGTTCCACCAGCTTCTGTTCGCGCATAGCCAGGTGGAAATCCAGTTTTTCCGCGAGACCACGGTCGAGTTGCCGGTGCTTGATGTGCGCCTTTCCGCGTAGCCAAAGGTCGTGCATCCACTCGATGAACATTGCCGCCCTCCCTGAAGTCTTGTTCCTGGCAGTGCAGGGCCTGGCTTCCGACCTCCTGACGGTCCGGTCTATGCCCCTTGATGGCTAGAAAGGCCAGAAACCAGGTTATGAGTTACCCGTGCCCTTTGAATGAATCGATGCCCCGATGATTGAATCGTCCCAATTTGTTATTCCGTTTCCATCACACGAGTGATGGTCCCCGCTGTCAGGCGATAATATTTCACCCGACGGTTGTTCTAAGACACGCCCCACTCGGAAGCGAGCAGCCCCCGCAGTTCTAGCCGATGCAGCGCCGGATAAAGCGCGCCTTCCTCTACGCGCAGCACGTCCTCTGAACGCTCATGAATCAGTTCCGCGACGCCGTAGCCGTGCAGCGTCCCGCGCGCCCGGTGGAATATCGGGTGCCTCAGTCCCGGCCAAGAAGGTGAGGCGTGAAGACACGTTTGTCCAAATTAGGTTTTGAAAATAGGGGCGGAATCC
>DATLWV010000349.1:0-13701 GCA_035576145.1 Terriglobia bacterium | reverse complement strand
GTATTTGTCATTTTTGGCTATGCCTTCAGCCGTCAACTGGAAGTAGTTGCGGAGATTGCACTGAACCTTGGCATGGGGCTGCTGGTGCTCCTGCTTGCGGCACTGGCGCTTTACATCTTGTGGAAGTACGTGCAGCGGCAGCGGTTCCTTCGGTCACTCCGTGTGAACCGCATTGATCCGGAGGAATTAAAGAAAAGAATCGACGCCGGTGAAGAGATCATCGTCGTAGACCTCCGGCACTCGATGGATTTTGAGGCCGACCCCAACACGATTCCTGGCGCGCTTTTCCTGCCGTCAGAGGAATTTGACAAGCGGCATCGGGAAATTCCGGCCGACCGGGAACTGATCCTTTTCTGCACTTGACCGAACGAGGCGACCAGCGCCCGTGTGGCGCTGATGCTGAAACGTCGCGGCATCACGCGCGTTCGCCCATTGGCCGGAGGCCTGGCTGGCTGGAAGAATAAAGGTTTTCCGCTGGAAGCCAGGCAAGTTGCTCCAAAACAAACAACTATGGAGCAGAGCGCCGAGACAGCCTAGTCCCCGCATCCCATTCAAGAGGGAGTTGACAGATTACAGCGCCAGAAGAAGAGGGTTTTCCAGAATCTGCTGAAGCGACTGCAGGAATTTTGCCCCCGTTGCGCCGTCGACCACTCGATGGTCGCAGGAAAGGGTCATCCGGCAGCGGAACCCGATGGTGATCTGTCCATTTTCCACAACGGGTTTTTCCTCTACAGAGCCAATAGCCAGGATGGCGCCCTCAGGCGGATTAATCACTGCCGAAAATTCCACGATTCCCATCATGCCGAGGTTTGAAACGCTGAAGGTCCCACCCGCGTATTCCTCGGGTTTCAGTTTGCGGGCGCGGGCACGCGCAATCAGGTCTTTGGATTCGGCTGAAATCTGCTGCAGGGTCTTGAAATT
The DNA here is from genome assembly GCA_035576145.1 of Terriglobia bacterium. Taxonomy (GTDB): domain Bacteria; phylum Acidobacteriota; class Terriglobia; order UBA7540; family UBA7540; genus SCRD01. The sequence continues at coordinate 12,780 of DATLWV010000349.1, read as the reverse complement.
GCAATCGCGTACCACCGGGGTGATGAGTCCGCCTTCAACGGCGACTGCGATGCTGAGGTGGATACGGTTGTGATACCGGATGGCGTTGCCGGTGAAGCTGGCGTTGACGTCGGGGTGCTGGGTCAGCGCCACCGCACACGCCTTCACAATAATGTCGTTGTAGGTCAGCTTTAAATCAGGGTTCAGCTTGTTTGCCGACTCACGCAGTTCCTTGGCCTTCTTCATGTCCACGTCAATGGTCAAATAGAAGTGGGGAACCGGGCCCAGGCTCTGAGCGAGCCTCTGCGCGATGGTCTTGCGCATCTGACTGAGAGGTTCGTCACGAAATTCGGGGCCCTGCGGAGCAAATTGCACCGCAGGAGCAACCGAAGGAACGCCTGCTGCCGATGCCGATTCCACATCGCGGCGAATGATGCGTCCTCCGGGGCCGGAGCCTTGAATCGCTGCGAGATCCAGGCCGGACTCACGGGCAATGCGGCGCGCCAGGGGTGACGCAAGAATTCGCCCTCCTGGTGCGGCCGGCGTTGGCGCAGCCGGCTGCGGCGCTGGAACAGGGGTTACAGGCGGAGGCTCATGGGCGGCGGGCGCTTCTTTGTGTTCAGCAGGAGGCGCAGCGGCAGGGGCGCCCCCGTTCGATGAAATGAGGGAACTGATGTCTTCCTCGGCTTTCCCAATGACGGCCAAAATCTGCCCGACTGGAACGGTTTCTCCTGCCTGAACCAGAACCTTCCGCAGGACGCCGGAAGCCATAGATTCGACTTCCATATCCACCTTGTCGGTTTCAATCTCAACCAGAGGGTCGCCGTTTGCGACCTGCTCGCCTTCGCTCTTTAGCCACTTCAGGACCTTGCCCTCGGTCATGGTGTCGCTGCCCTTGGGCATGAGAACTCGAGATGCCATGCGTAACCTCTTGAGGAAAATTGGCCGGGCTAATTCTTGTACGTCACCCGGTGGACGGCGTCAATCACGCGGGCCTTGTCCGGTGCGTGCAGGTGCTCCAGCGGCTTGGAGTAGGGCATGGGAACATCGATGCCCGTTACACGCAGGATGGGTGCATCAAGATAATCGAAAGCCTGGTGCTGAATCGTGTCCACCACCTGGGCCCCAATGCCGCAGAAAGGCCAACCTTCTTCCACAATAACGGCCCGGTTGGTCTTCCTGATGGATTGGAGTATTGTTTCGGTATCGAGCGGGCGCAGTGTCCGCGGGTCGACGACCTCGGCATCAATGCCTTCCTTTTCAAGCTCCTCGGCGGCCTGGAGTGCCACGTGGACCATCTTGGCATGGGCAACCAGGGTGACGTCGCTACCGGGGCGCTTGATTTCCGCAACCCCGAGCGGAATGGTGTACTCGCCTTCCGGAACTTCGCCCTTCAGCCCGTAGAGAACTTCCGACTCGATAAAAATGACCGTGTTGTTGTCGCGGATCGATGATTTCAGCAGGCCCTTGGCGTCCGCGGGAGTGGAAGGCGTCACAACCTTGAGGCCCGGAATGTGGCAAAACCACGATTCCAGCGCCTGGGAGTGTGTCGCGGCCAGCTGATGGCCTGCACCTCCCGGCCCCCGGACGACCATGGGCACTCCGAGTTGGCCTCCGGACATGTAGAGCATCTTGGCTGCGCAATTCACAATTTCGTCGAGAGCCAGCAGGGAAAAGTTGAAGGTCATCATCTCAACGATAGGCCTCAAACCGGTCATGGCCGCGCCCACGCCGAGGCCCGTAAAGCCCAGCTCGGTGATAGGGGTGTCAAGGACGCGCTTGGGCCCGAATTCGTCCAACAATCCTTTGGTGACTTTATAGGCACCGTTGTAGGCTCCCACTTCCTCGCCCATCAGGAAGACTGTCTCGTCACGCTGCATTTCTTCGCGCATCGCCTGGTTCAGCGCCTCGCGAAAGGCAATTACTGCCATGGGTGTTCCTCACTTTTTCTTTTATAGCGGCGGTTGATTGGCCTGGCCATCTTTAGAAGGTTCACAGGGCCCGGGATTGCCGCACATTGACAAAATTTTGAAATTCAAGCTCCGCCCGATTTACGGCAGATAAACGTCCGTGTACATATCTTCGGGCGCCGGATCCGGGCTTTCATCCGCAAACGTCACGGACTGGTCGACCACTTCGCGGATCTTGCTGTCGAGGTCGTCGATGTACTCCTGATTGATGATACCAAGGGTTTCCAGGGTGGAAGTGAATCGCTTGATGGGGTCGCGTTGCCGGTGCTCGTTAAGTTCTTCCCGGGTGCGATAGGCGCCGTGGGCGGGATCGGACATCGAGTGGCCCACAAAGCGATAGGTCCTGGCCTCGATCAGCGTGGGAAGATCCTCTTTGCGTGCCCGCTCTATGGCTTCAGAAAGCCCATCGTAAACCGACAATACATCCATTCCGTCCACAACCGCCCTCGCCATGTCATATGACCCGGCCTTTTCTGAAAGGTCCCGAATGGCGGAAGTCTTCAGGATCGGCGTCCCCATGCCAAACTCGTTGTTCTCGATAATATAGACGACGGGCAGCTTCCACAACTGGGCGAGATTCAGGGACTCATGGAACGCCCCGATGTTGACCGCCGCCTCACCAAAGAAACAGAGCGTGACTCGCTGCTGGTTCAGGTACTTGGCGGAAAAAGCCACGCCCGCCGCCAGCGGGATATGCCCGCCCACGATCGCGTGGCCGCCCAGGAATCCCAGGCGCTCATCGAACAGGTGCATCGATCCGCCTTTGCCCTTTGAGCAGCCGGTCTTCTTGCCGAAAAGCTCCGCCATGATGGGCCCCGGCTCCATCCCCCGCGCCAGCGCATGACCGTGGTCGCGATAGGAACAGAGAATGGCATCCTGAGGTTCGAGTGGAGTTATGGCGCCGACTGAGACAGCTTCCTGCCCGATGTAAAGGTGGCAAAACCCGCCGATCTTTCCCAGCGTGTACATCTCGGCTGCCTTCTCTTCGAAGCGCCGGATCAATAGCATCTTCTCCAGCAGGTCTTTCAGGAATTGCGGGTCTCGATGGCGGGCACGCTCCTGCTGTTCAACCAGCTGGGCATCGGCCACGCTGGCGTCCGGCACATGCACGGCGCCTCGGCTGGAATTGCCGGATTTCATATTAAGCCTCCTGCTTTCTGCCTGTTCTCCCCAAAAAATGTGCGAGATTTGCTACTGTAATCTCTCAAAGCCGGTTAGGCAAACGGCTATTAGGATAACCCAATATTCTACAATATGCTTACGATTTTGGGCAGAGTCGATCTATGCAGTCCATCTATCCAAGCTATAGAAAAAACTTATAGAAGGCAGGGAGATTATGAAAGCCTATACGCAATATCTGTGGTTTAACACGAAGAAAAAGCGCGAGTTTATCAACATCACTCCGGAACTCGAAAAGGCCCTCGAGGCTGCCGGCATCCAGGAAGGACTCATTCTGGCATCCGCCATGCACATCACGGCGGGCGTATATATTAACGACGCCGAAGACGGCCTGATTGCCGACATCGACGAGTGGCTGGAACAGCTTGCCCCGTTCCGCGCTGATTACCGCCACCACCAGACCGGTGAGACAAACGGCGACGCCCACCTGAAGAATCTGCTGGTGGGGCACCAGGTGCTGGTACCCGTCACCGGGGGCCGGCTTGACCTTGGCCCCTGGCAGCAGGTTTATTACGCTGAGTTTGACGGCCGCCGCCGCAAACGGGTTCTGATCAAAGTCCTGGGAGAATAGCCGCCGTCCGCTAACGTCTATTCGATCCGTTTGCCGTTGGTGTCGTAGACCTCAAGCGGCCCGTATTTCTTCAGGACATCCTTGATGTCTTTGCCGTTGCCGACGCAGACAACCTGGAGATGGTCGAGATCAATATACTTTCTGGCTGTCTCCTTGACCACCTGCGGCGTCACTTTCGCCACTTCCTCCGGATACTGGTCCCAGTAGTCCTGGGAAAGCTTGTAATAGTCCACCGTCAACCAGGCGTGCAGCAGGGTCGAGGGCTGTTCCAGAGAAAGAGCGAAACTAGCCACAATGGCGCGCCGGGCCTCATCCAGTTCCTTTTCCGGCACGTCCTCATCACGGATCTTCTTGAACTCATCCATCAACGCCTCCATCGAGCCGTCCGTCACCTTTGTGCGGACCTCGGTGGAAGCGATCCAGGGGCCGGGGTAGATGTCAGACCGGAAGTAGCTGTAGGCGCCGTAGGTGTACCCCTTTTCTTCGCGAAGGTCCAGGAACAAACGCGCCGCGGGACCGCCGCCCAGGATGTGATTGGTTACGGTCAGTGGAATGTAGTCAGGATCGTTACGCCGCAACGCATAGTCTCCTGCCAGGATGTTGGTCTGGACGGAGTCCGGTCGGTCCACCAGAACTACCTTCGCAGCTGCGGGCTTGGGCACGGGGGGGAGCTTGGAGCCTGTGACAGGATGGCTTTCCCAGCCGCCGAAATACTTTTTGATGAGCGGCACAATGGAGTCGTAATCAACGTCGCCTACTACTCCGAGGATGGCGTTGTTGGGCGCGTAGTATTCGCTGTGGAACTTCTCCAGCTCGGCGCGCGTCACCTTGTTCACCGATTCCGGCGTGGCGGCAACTTCTGAAGCCGGGAAATCTCCGTAAAGTACGCTATAGAATCGCTCGCGCCCCAGGAAGCCGGGCTCGGACCTCATCTGCTGCAAGCCGGCCAGTTGCCGCTTCTTGTACTTGGCAAGCTCATCGTCCGGGAAGGTGGGATTGAGCACCACGTCGCTCATCAATTCAAGTATGCGATCGGTGTTTTCCACCAGGCCGGATGCCGAAACGCTTGATGTGCTGCTCCCGAAACCGGCCGAAGCGCTCAAGCTCGCGCCGATGTCGTCAACGTCCTTGGCAAGCTGGGCGCTGCTGCGATTTGTGGTGCCTTCGCGCAGCATGTCAGCGGTGAACTTGGCCAAGCCGGGGAGGTCCCGAGGATCTTCGAGCGCTCCAGTCTTGATCCAGAGCATGAAGGCGACCGTCGGCAGCTTGTGCTGCTCAAGCACCAGGACGTCAAGCCCGTTGTCCAGTTTGACCTCCCGGGGGCGCGGCAGCTTGACGCGGAGGATTTCCTTGTTGACAGGAGCGCGATTGAGCCGCACAACCTGGCTGAGCGGGGTGGCTTTGCTTCCCTCAGGGCCTTGCCCCAGGAGGGTGACACTGCAGGCTCCAACCGTAAGCACAACCATGAATAAAGCGAGAAATGTCCGTTTCACGTTCACCCTCCTCTAGCGGCTTTCCGCCGTGGTTTCCTGCTGGGCAGGCAGGTCAATCACCACAGCCTGCTGCCGGGTAATCAGATACTTGTCCGCAACCTCTTTAACCTGTGCCGCGGTCACGGCATTGAATTTGTCAAAGATGGTGTTGATCAGGTTAGGATCATCGAATTTGACCGTGTAATCGCCGATTCGCATGGCCGTGTAAAGGGCCGACTGCCGGGCCTGGATCTGGTTGCGGCGAAACTGGGCACGGGCCTTTTCCATCTCGGCGTCGGTAACGCCATCCTTCTTGACCGCCGCTATTTCTTCTTCAATGGCGTTCTCGACGTCTTCTGGCTTGACGCCGGGACGCGGCACTGCAACCAGGTAGAAAAGGCTGTCACCCGTCCTCGAATCCACCTGCGCGTCAATCGAGGTGGCCAGTTGCTTATCCTTGACCAGATGCTGATAGAGCCGCGAGCTTTCACCTGTGCTAAGGATATTCTCCAGCACCTGTAGAGCATAACTGTCTGCGGTGTTCCCGGGAGGGATGTGAAAGGCCATCAGGATCATCGGCAGGCGTGCCAGTGGGTCCATCATAGTTTCCCGCCGCTCGCCGTAATGTTCGGGTTCGGTGAGGTCTGGCTTGGGCGGCGCCGGCTGCGAGGGGATGTCGCCGAAATACTTCTTCACCTTTTCCAGCGCCTCGGCGGGATCCAGGTCGCCCACCAGGGTGACCACGGCGTTGTTCGGCGCGTAGTAAATGCGGAAGAAATCCTGCACGTCCGATTCCGTGGCCGCGTTCAGGTCTGCCATGGAGCCGATGATGGAGTGCTTGTAGGCGAAGTTGTCGTAAGCCAGGTTGTCGATTTCGAGATAGGCCTTGCCGTAGGGCTGGTTGTCAATGCCAAGGCGCCGCTCTTCCTGAACGGCGTTGCGCTGGTTGTCAAGATTTGCCTTGTTCACGGCAAGCGAGCGCATGCGGTCGCTTTCAAGAAAGAGCGCGAGGTCCAGCTGGTTCCTGGGCAGCATCTCGAAATAGTTGGTGCGGTCTTCACTGGTGGTCCCGTTCATATCGCCACCGTTGTTTTCAATCAGGATCATGTGCTCGCCCTTGCCCACGTTTTTCGAGCCCTGGAACATCATGTGCTCGAAAAGGTGTGCGAACCCCGTTCTGCCGGGTCGTTCGCTGTGCGAGCCCACGTTGTAGGTGACGGCAATAGCGAAAACGGGCGCGGTGTGATCGGGCGCAATGATCACCCTCAGTCCGTTCTCGAGGCGCTGGTCGGTAAAATTCAGGTGCGGGACACGGAGTTCCGCGGCCGCCAGCGCCTGCGCCAAAAGCAAAACAGACGCCAGCAACAAAGTACCTGCTCGGTATCTTTTCATTTGCATGCTCCCTGGAGCCTCAAATCGTAAGCTGTGAATCTGTTAGGAGGCCGGACCCAAAGTCTTTGCTTCGTATAATCATATTTCTGCCTGCCGCAGTTCAGCTTGCACGGGAAATTTGGCATCGCCTGTATCTATGATTACGACCGCCAGAAATTATACCTCAGCTTTTGCAGCGCGGTCTCTTTCAGTATCCATTGAGAGTCACAGACTACATTGAGGGTCAAATCTACCCCTTTTCATGGTCGGGGAACCAGAGATGAAAAAACTGGGGTTCCTGTCAGAATGTACAATGCTGAAGTTTTGGCCTGCCAATGCCTGCAACCGCGAAATTAGTGCCTTCCCGTGGGGTGGAATTCAAATCAGTCTCGATATTGATTCGCGGGAATACGAAGGGTATATTACAGACCGATTAGGAAATCGCCACGGAGATCTCGCCGGGACCGGCATTCGATGATCGAAACTCCCGGGGATGGGAGGTGAGTATGCCCTGTTACATCCGCTGCAAAGGGTCGATCGCGCTGGTGGCATTTGTGTGTGTATTGTGCCTGCGGCTTGTTTCCACCCTTGTTCTTGCAGAGGAACCGGTGCAGAAGCCTTTGCCGCTGAATCAGCATGAAATACTCGGGCTCTTGGCGAGCGAAGCGACTGACCAGGAAGTCGCCGCTGTTATTTGGTATCGCGGGGTCAACTTCAGCGTTTCGCAGGATTATCTTGAGGTAGTTCAGGGAGTGGGTGGCGGCACAAAGACTCTGCAAGCACTGAAGGTGGCAGGTACAAAGGTGTCGGCCCCAGTTGCTCCGCCGTCTGCAAACCAGGCCCAAGTCTTCCACTACATTGCGCTCGGAGCGAAATTCGAAGGGGTGCAAGTTTACGACGAGTCTGCCGACCAGTATCGTAATGCCATTAAGCTCGATCCAGCCAATGGAACTCTGTACTACTTGTTGGGGCACAGCCTGTTTCATCTGAGCAGTTTTGATGATTCTGTTACTGCATATCAGCATGCTATCTCGTTGAGTCCCAACTTTTCTTATGCTTACGATGGCCTGGGTGCAGCTCTTTTGGCGAAGGGAGACCGCACCGGCGGCCTCCACGCCATTGAAAAGGCCATGCAAGTCGACCCGCAGAATCTGCAGGCCAGCATGTTGTTGATGGCTTGGATCATGACTTCGCCCAGTCCACAGAGAGACATGGAGCAACTGAAAAATGATTTGAAACCTGAACCTTGGGTGGCGGACATGCATGTTGGCATCGCCATGTTTTTCTCGCACTTCAATGAACCCAATCAGGCGGCGGCACAATACGAAGCTGCGCTGAAGCTGAACGGGAACCTTATTGGTGTGCGTCAGCTCTATGGCCGTTTGCTTGCTGAAGCGGGCCATTATACCGATGCGGCAAATCAGTACAAAGCGGCGACGCAGCTCGACCCTGACGATCCGTCCATACATTTCGACCTGGCGTCGGCCTTACACATGGAGGGAAACGAGGACGAAGCGATTAAGGAGTATCGGGAGGTGGTCCGGCTTGACCCGACCAATTCAGCAGCGTACAACAACCTGGGAAATGCTCTCGACGACAAGAAAGATGAGGCCGCAGCCGCGGACGCATACCGTAAGGCCCTCGCATTAGACCCGAAGAATGCTGAGGCGCACGTTGGGTTGGGCAATACGCTGGTTGCAGCAGGGAAAGTCGAGGATGGGATCTCGGAGTACCAACAAGCGCTCTCGGCGAATCCGAATATGGCGGCGGCCTCGCTTCTAATCGCAAAGGCGCATGCCATCCAGCACCAGTATGGAAAGGCGACCCTTGAGGTCAATAATTTCATTCACGACCACCCCAACGACGCAAACGGGTACTTCTTTCTCAGCGTGATCCTCGAAAGTGAAGGAAAGGTGCCGGAGGCCAGGCAGGCCTGTCAGCATGCACTTAAGCTGGACCCCACCAGCCAGGCTGCCAATGCATTGTGGAAGCAACTCTCCCAGGAGTCACAGAAGTAGCCAGCGGATGCACCCTGGGGAATATACCTTTTGATGACCTGCGTCTGCGCGAAGGGTTCCATAAGCGATTCAATGACAGCTTCAAAACCCCATAGCCACGCACAGTGCGGCAACATCACCGATCCGCTCCTCAAGTTGTGCCGGCACCACCTGGCATACGGCGGTTGAGTAGGGAAGAGCCTCGCGCTCGAGGACCTCTCGCGCCGGGCCAAGCAACGTATCGCCCAGGCGCATGGCCAGCCCTCCAATCACAATCCTTTCGGGGTTCAGTATATCCACCAGAATTGCCAGCACTGCGCCCAGCCGTTTACCCGTTGAGCGAAGGATGCGCCCGGCCACGAGGTCGCCTTTGCGCGCGGCCAGCGCCACATCTCGAGCGGTGATGGGTCTGTCTTGCTGTAGTTGTTCAGCAAGCATGGTCGGTTCCTTGCGTTTGATTGCAGCTTCAACCGCTTTCCGCGCGACCTGGACCATCCCGCCACCGCTTGCCCATCCCTCGACAGACCCGGCCTTGTGATACCCGACAGGCCCGGAACGCGTAAGCCGGACGTGGCCGATCTCGCCTGCAAAGTCGTTGGCGCCGTGGTAGAGCCGGCCGTCGGTGATGATGCCTGCGCCCAGACCTGTTCCCATGGTGAGGAAGACCATGTTCCTGCAGCCTCGGCCCGCTCCAAAGCGGTGTTCAGCCACGGCGCCCGCGTTGGCGTCGTTTTCCACGTGGCACGTCACCCCAAACTCAGCTTCAAGAATGGCCTTGATGGGCACATCCACCCAGGTGGAGAGGTTGGGTGGGGCCTGAATGATGCCCGCGATATGGTCGAGCGGGCCGCCGCAGCTCACGCCTATGGCCGCGGGTTTCGATCGGTGCTTCGAAAGCAGATCACGAATTCCCGCCTTGATCAGGGCCACCGCAGGCTCCGGGCCCTTCGCCGGCTTTGTTGGGAACTCGATTCGATCCAGAACGGTCGGCGCTTCCAGCGAGACGAGAACTGCCGTTTTTGTCCCGCCGATATCAACGCCCACCAGCGCTTTTTTTTGCATGAGGCCGGTCTCCTTATGAATCTTTATGGCGGCCCGGTCGTCTAAAATACAAGGCCGGAAAGCCCGCGAGTTGCCGGCTCGACGGGCACTTTGCCGGGTTATGTTCGACTCCGGCTGCTTGTTCAGAACAACCGCGGTTGTTAGAATTATATCTTTGTATCACCAAGGAGTTGCCGCCCCGCGATTTTTTGTCTTCCTACTATGAAACCCATCATTGAAGTTCAGGACCTGACCAAGGAGTTTCGTTCCTTCCGACGGCGTGAAGGCGTATGGGGGGCCATGCAGAACCTCTTTGTGCGTGACCGCATCACCGTTGCTGCTGTCGACCATGTGAATTTCAGCATCCAGCCGGGCGAGGTGGTCGGTTACATTGGCGCCAACGGGGCGGGGAAGTCAACCACTGTGAAAATGCTGACGGGCATTCTGGTTCCCACCGGCGGCAGCATTGTGGCCAACGGCTTTGTGCCTTGGCGTGACCGGCGCCGCTACACCAAGCACATCGGCGTGGTTTTCGGCCAGCGGACACAACTGTGGTGGGACATCGCGGTGGTGGAATCGTTCAAGCTGCTGAAGGAAATCTATGAGGTTTCTGATGCCGACTACCAGCGGCGGCTTGGCGTCTTTTCCGAAATTCTCAACCTCAAGGGATATCTCAACACGCCGGTCCGCAAGCTGAGCCTGGGGCAGCGCATGAGATGCGACATCGCCGCCTCGCTGCTGCACAATCCGCCTGTGCTTTTTCTGGATGAGCCGACTATCGGGCTGGACGTCGTAGCCAAGGACCGAATTCGCGAATTCCTGAAGGAAGTGAACCGCATGGAGCGCACCACCGTGCTGCTGACCACTCACGACCTTTCGGATATCGAGGAACTTTGCAGCCGCATCATTGTGATCGACAAAGGCAAGATCCTTTTCGACGGCGCGTTGCGGGAGATGAAAGGTCGCCTGGCAAAATACAACCAGGTGAAGTTTCTGCTGAAAGACCGCGCCCAGGCGGCCGCAGTAGACCGCATTGCGACCGACGGTATCCTCTGCGACCGCATCGACGAACTCACCTACCTGATGCGATTTGACCGTGAGCGCTATTCGAACGCGGAGATTATCCGCAACATCGTGAACACGCTGGAGGTAAGCGACATTCTGGTTGAAGAAGAGCCCATCGAAGACATTGTGAAGCGCATCTACCTGCGGGGCGAGGTGGGATAATGGCCACCAGCGATCTTGCTCTCCCCTCGCGGCCGCAAAGCGAATTCTCGCTGGCAGCAGTAGCTCGCATCTATGGCGGATTCCTGCGCGTAGGCTTTGTGAACACCATGGCCTATCGCCTGCGCTATTACACCGGCATCGTCACTTATTTTATCTACGTTTCGATTTACTACTTCATCTGGAAAGCCATCTACTCCCACAGCGCCAGCATTGAAGGTTTTGATTTCAGCCAGTTGCTCACCTACGTTGCCGTCGGCTGGATTATCCGCTCCTTCTATTACAACAACATCGATCAGGAGATGGCCACACAGGTGCTTGAAGGCAAGCTGGCCATGGACCTCATCAAGCCCGTCAACACCCAATGGATGTATATCGCCCAGGCGCTGGGCGAGTCGGCTTTCCGCCTGACCATGCTCACCGTGCCCACGGCCATCGTTCTGCTGCTCGTCTTCCCCGTACGGAAGCCGGCGGGCGTGGAGAACTTTGTCGCATTCGTCTTCAGCGTCTTTTTGAGTTTCTTTCTGGTGGCGGGTGTCAACTTTGCTGTGGGAACGTTTGCCATCCGGCTGAAATCCATTCTTGGGTTGCTGCGGGCCAAGTACTTTCTGCTTGAACTTTTCTCCGGCCTGCTGATTCCCATCTCATTCTTCCCGCATATCTTCCAGCAGATTTTTGCCTTCATGCCTTTTCAGTACATCAGCTACATTCCCGTGCTGCTTTACCTGGGCAAAATCAGCGGGATTGGAATCCTCAAGGCGCTCGGTATGCAGATTTTCTGGGTCGCGGCTCTGGTGGCCATCGGGCACGCGCTGTGGAGTTTGTCGAGCAAGCAGATAACGATTCAGGGAGGGTAAGACAATTACGAATTATGAATTACGAATTACCGAAAGCAGTTGAATGAGACCGTGTTTTATGTCTCCTCGTAACTCGTAATTTGTAATTCGTCATTTCTTTTCGCTTTCCGGGCAAGCTGTTATGAAACGACATTTGCGATTATTCGCCCTCTATTTCGCCCAATACGCCAAAGTGCGGCTTGAATATAAGGCCGACTTTTTCATCGCCTTCTTTTCCTCAATGGCGGCGACAGTGCTGGGTTTTGGGTTCGTGCTGGTGCTGTTTACCAAGATTCCTAAATTGCAGGACTGGTCGTTCTACGAAATCCTTTTTCTTTACGGCTTTTCGCTCATCCCGCTAGGCTTTTTCAACGTGGTGAGCTGGAACCTCTACCAGTTCGGCGACATTTACATTATCCAGGGAAAGTTTGATCGTATTCTGCTGCGGCCGGTCGACACGCTTTTCCAGGTACTGTTTGAAAAATTCCGGCTCGAATCGCTCCAGGAAGTTGTCACCGGCATCTTCGTCGTGGCCATTTCCGTTAAGCACCTTCACGTTCCCTGGCCGGCGAGCGACCACCTCTGGTTCATCCTGATGGCGGCCTCGGGCACGCTGATCTACCTGGCTGTGTTCCTGATACTCACCGCCGTTTCGTTCTGGTTTGAGGACCGCGTGGGCATTGTACCTCCGGTGTTCAACATGCTGACCTTCGGCCGCTATCCGCTCACCATCTACAACGTTTTCATCCAGTTCATGCTCAGCTGGATCATTCCCTTTGGGTTCGCCTCGTTTTATCCCACAACACACTTCCTGGGGCGCACCACCTTCAATACCTACTTCTACCTTGTCCCGGTTGTGGCGGCTTCGTTCTTTATGCTGGCGCTGTTTGTATGGAACCGCGGCGTAGAGAATTACAGCAGCACGGGTTCGTGAGCGATACGTTGCAATCAAGTGAAAGGTATCATAGACTTTATCTCAATGAGCACGGAACGCCTGGGGAGAATTACGGTTGAAGAGGGCAAGTGCGGTGGGCGGCCATGCATCCGTGGCCAGCGCATTCGGGTCTCGGATATCCTTGACCTGTTGGCGGCAGGAGCTTCATACGAAGAGATACTTGCTGATTATCCGTTTCTAGAGAG
>DATLWV010000348.1:0-23129 GCA_035576145.1 Terriglobia bacterium | reverse complement strand
GAACACCGTCGTGTTCGGCACCAGCGCTTCTCCGCTCAGGGTCGCGTTTCGGCTTCCGGCTATCGATCCCACCGCTGCCGATCCCCCCAGCAACGGCATCATCCCTATCCCCATCACCGCTACCACCGTCAGCCCGAATTGAATCAACTTTCTCATACTGTCTGCTCCTTTTAGGGGATGGCAGTTAAACTGCCTTAAATTGGCAAATTCCCCGTAAAGCTGGCCCAATACAGATTAAAAAACATTTATATTTCACATATGTAAGGGTGTCAAGGCTTTTTTCGCACCTTGCATCATTCAGCCAATGACGCCAATAAGTCTGTAAATAACACGATTTGCGCATGTTAAGGTGCGTTTCGGCTATTTATTAATTCGACAACATACGTAGTTCATTAGTAACCTAAGAGGTGGTTTTAGAGCGGCCCTTCAAAGAGCTGACTTGTTGGTTAGTCTGCACTTAGCTGTCTAAATTCTTTCCACAGCTGCTTCAGGGCTTGATTTGCAATGGCAAGCTGTCTTGAAACCTGTCTGGGGGCCGTTCCCCCAATCGCATCCTTCCTGCGAACCGACATATCGGCTGAGACAGCGATCTTGGCCAAAGTCTTGTCCCACGACGGAATCACACGCCGCCCTTCCTGCAGAGTGAGGTCGGCAAAGGTCTTGTTATTGTCCACGCAGTATCTGACGAGCCTTCCAACCTGTTCGTGGGCATGGGCGAAGGCGATACCATGGCAGACCAGGGCGTCGGCAATTTCCGTGGCAGTCAGGAAGCCCAGTGCTGTAGCCTCCTGCATCCGGTCGACCCGGATGCGCAAAGTCCCGATAACGCGCCCGGCCAGGACAAGGCAAGTCCAGGTTGTGTCCACCGCACTGAACAACATTTCCTTGTCTTCCTGAAGGTCACGATCGTATGCCAGCGGGAGCCCTTTCAGCAACGAGAGCATGGATGTGAGCCCGCCCAGGACCCGCGAAGCTTTGCCCCGAATCAATTCGAGCGTGTCGGCATTCTTCTTCTGGGGCATCAAGCTGCTGCCGGTGGCGTAAGCATCATGGAGTTCAACAAAGCCCAGGGCAGGAGTCGAGTAGATAATGATATCTTCCGAAAGCCTGCTGAGGTGAACCAGAATCAGCGAGCACGCGAACAGCAGATCGCAGACGAAATCGCGGTCGGAAGTGACGTCCAGACTGTTGCGGGCCACGCGGGCAAATCCCAGGTCGCGCGCCAGCCTTGTGCGGTCAATGGGAAATGCGGCACCGGCCAGCGCCCCCGCGCCCATCGGAAGTTCATCCACGCGGGCGTAACAATCCTGCAGGCGCCGAACGTCGCGCATCAGCATTTCAAAGTAGGCCAGTAAATAGTGAGCAAACAGGATTGGCTGCGCAGGCTGCAGGTGCGTATACCCCGGCAGGATCACCGACTTGTTTGCCCGCGCCTGATGCAGCAGAGATTCCAGGACGCCCGCCGCGTTCTTCTGAAGTTCGCGAACGGCGTCCTTCGCATACATCCGGGCTTCTGTAGCGACCAGGTCATTACGGCTGCGTCCCGTGCGGAGTTTCCCGGCCACAGGCCCGATCTCTTTCTCCAGACGAGCCTCGACCCAGCTGTGGACGTCTTCACTCTCCTGCCTTGCGGCCCAGCGAGGGTTCTGCTTGACGTAACGGGCAATCGCATCCAGCCCGCGCGACAAGGCAGAAACCTCGTTCCTGGTCAGCACCCGCGCGCGGCCGAGTTCCCGGACGTATGCCAGGTTCACCCGCAGGTCGTAGGCGATCAGCCGCTTGTCAACGGAGAATGATTCCGAGAATTTCTCAAACAGCGGATCGCGCCGGCCCTCAAAACGCCCGCCCCACAGCTTCATTTCTTTCTCCTGGCTGAACGTTTAGGAGGGCGATTCTTCCTGCCCCGCAGCGTCAGCGCCGCCAGCTTGGTGGGAAGCCCCAGAATGTTGATGAATCCTTCTGCGTCCTTCTGGTTATAATCCGCACGCATAGTGAAGGCCGCGATGCTGGGGTTGTAGAGGGAGTAAGGCGAGCGGCGGTCAAGCACGCGCACATTGCCCTTGTAAAGTCCCAGGGTCACTTCGCCCGTCACGTTCCGCTGGGTCGTGTCGACAAAGCTTTGCAGGGCTTCGCGAAGCGGAGTGAACCACTGCCCGTAGTAAACCAGCTCAGCATAGCGCAGGGCCACGCCCTGCTTGTAGTGGAAGGTCTCGCGGTCAAGGCACAGCGCGTCAAGCTCATGGTGCGCTGCGTGAAGAACTTCTCCGGCAGGCGTCTCGTAGGCGCCGTGGGACTTCATGCCCACCAGGCGGTTCTCCACAAGGTCCGTGCGGCCTACACCGTTTTTCCCGGCAATCCTGTTCAGCTTCTCCATCAGCTCGATTGGACCCAGCTTCTTCCCGTCCAGTGATACGGGCGCGCCCGATTTGAAACCGATGGTCACCTTCGTCTCACGGTTGGGAGCGCGCAACGGGCTGACGGTCAGCTTCCAGGCATCCTCTGGAGGTTCGCCCAGAACGGTCTCAAGCGGACCGCCTTCGTGGCTCAGATGCCAGAGGTTTTCGTCCCGGCTGTAAAGGTCTTTCTTGGTGACCGGCACAGGGACTTTGTGCCTCCGCGCGTACTCCAGCGCGTCTTCGCGCGAAACAATTGACCACTCCCGCCAGGGAGCGATCACCCTCAGGTTGGGGGCAAGCGCCTTGAAAGTCAGTTCAAACCGTACCTGGTCATTCCCCTTGCCGGTGCAGCCGTGCGCCAGGGCGTCTGCGCCCGTTTCAAGCGCGATCTCCGCCTGCCGCTTTGCCAGGATCGGGCGTGCCAGCGAAGTTCCCAGCAAATACTTGCCCTCGTAAATGGCGCCGGCCTGTAGCGCTTTCCACAAATAGCCTGTGATGAATTCCTCCCGCAGGTCTTCCACAAACACCTGCGAGGCTCCGCTCTTCAGGGCCTTCGCGCGCAACGCCTTGTAGTCGTCGCCCTGCCCAACGTCGCCGACCATGGCGATAACTTCACAGCCGTAATTTTCCCGCAGCCAGGGAATGATGATGGAGGTATCCAATCCTCCTGAATATGCGAGGACAACCTTTTTGACTTCTCGTGATGAAATCCCAGACACTGTCATGCTTTCCTTTCTCTTGTTTTTTTGCAAATTAGAAATGCAAATCCTGGCGGGAAGGGCCGCCGTTTTTCATGCGCCAACAAGCTCCAGGATCTTCTTTCGAATGCGCGCGGCTTCCTGGCCGCTTCCGGTCGCGATAAAGATCGTATCGTCCCCGGCCACGGTGCCCACAACCTCAGACCACTGTTCGGCGTCCAGCGCGGCCGCCACCGAATGCGCATTCCCAGGATGAGTTTTTATCACCACCAGGTTGGACGCCTTGCGCACTTCCCATAGAAATTCCTTCAGGATAATCGGCAGCGCAGGTTGAGGCAGCTTGAGCGACGCTGGAGACCCCGGCATGCGATAGCCTTTCCGGGTCTTGATCAAACCCAGCTCTTCAATATCCCGCGAGACGGTGGCTTGTGTGACCTGGATGCCACGACGGGCTAGCTTTTCACACAACTCCGCCTGGGTCGCAATAGGCTCCCTTTTCAGCAAATCCAGAATTTGAGTACGGCGGTAGAGCTTGTCCATGCAAATTTATGCAATCGATTTATAAATACTCTAGATAGCAGTTTTTGGCAAGTACAACACAAAGGCGTTGTCAGTCGAGTGCATCCTCGGGTATCATACTTCTGCGGGGTGGAGCAGTCTGGTAGCTCGTTGGGCTCATAACCCAAAGGTCGCTGGTTCAAATCCAGCCCCCGCAACCAAAACCCTTCTGATGTCCCGCGTCAGCGAAAAGCCTTACACCGTATATGCCCTCTGGAGTCCCAGCGGCCGGCGATTTTATATTGGTGTTTCGGAATGTGTTGCCCATCGACTCAAACAACACAACAGCGGTCTGTCACGCTGGACGTCGCGTTACTGCCCCTGGACACTGGTGTACAGCCGGGAGTTCCCGAATTACGCGGAAGCGCTGATTTCTTTTCAAGGCTTGGGCGCCCGTCCCATTAGAATTCCGGCAGCAGCCGGGAGGCTTCAGAGTTTTCGTAACGGGCTTTTCCCTGCTGCGAAGACTCCAATACGGCCCACGTGCAGGGAAGAACACAATCGTTCGTGGATTAAACGAGCAAGCGCTGGCGCTGGAAGGCTTGAAGGTGGCGCCGAAATTCCTGGCAGATTACGCTACGATCGGCGGCAGAAAGAGCCGCCAGGGCCTCAGCGGGCGTGGGATAGCGGTCGGCAAGATGATACTTACCGCTCAGGAGGACTGTGACCGCAATCAATCCCAGGATTTCCTCGTCTCTCGGTTCGCGGTCTGAAAAATAAGCGGCAAAACCCTGGCTGTCTTTGGAGGAATTTTCCACCAGGATCCGTGCCTGCCGAATAAAATAGTCCCTGATTCTCTTACCTGGCATAACAACCCATATAAACCTGGAGCGAACCGCAACTGTCAGTGGCGAGGCTGCGGCCCCAGCGTTCATTTCTAACAGGTCAATCGCTCCGTCCGGAGGGCAAGGTCACGCAATAGCCCTTCTTCACCCAGTTCGGCCTTGAGCTTTCCGCACGAGGGACAAAGGAGGATGATGCTGGCGACCCTCTCGCCCTCGACGCGTTTGACGTCCCAACCCGTGCTGACGGCTTCTTCCTCTTCAGGGAGCTTGCGATCGCAATACCAACAGTATCCTTCTCCCGTGCTGCAAATCGCTCTCAAAGCCTCGTTAACATCCATAGGTCCTCCCAAAATAGAAAGGGGCTGCCTCGCTCCCGAAGCAGCCCTCCATCAACCCACCTGGGTTTGAATGAAAAGAATTTTCAAAGGTTGCCTCTACTCCACAACTCCGGATTAAACCTTCCACCTGCTATGCCGTCTTGCGCGCTGCAGGGAAATTGCGGAGAAACGGAAGCAGCCCGTTTCTTAGTTCTTCAGCCACTCTCCCACTTCAGAAACTTCGACGGCCAGCCTGTAATGGTTTCCAAAATCATGCACCAAGAGACCTTTGGATTGCAGCTCGTGGAAACCTTTCATATACGCAGCTGTGACCTTGGGGTTCCTGTGGTCAAGGAAGTGGTGAGGGCCGGAGGCAACCCATTTCTTGGCGCTGGCGCTTCGAAGCAGGTAGACTTCGCCGCGACCTCTTGCCGCGTCCAAAATCTCCTTTGCCTGAAGCGACAGTCTTTTTGAGGACCCACCGGACATGTGTGGCTTACTCCCTTCGTCGGAGCTTAGGCGAAACGCCCCACATCCAATCACTCGTATAAACTGCCTATGGGCGGTTAAACCTCCCCCTTCGCCGCATGAACACAACGGCGACGGAGCGGTCTATCGTCCGCGTCGGGCTTCACAACTGTCGCACTTGAGCTCTACAGATTCAGCATCCCGCGCCCCGAAGGGACCCCGACGCGCAGTACCCATATCTTTATACGATGGAACCTCCTTTGTCAACAACGAATTACCATCGCTTCACACTAAGGCACTTACCAGCCTGATAACCCACTGAACAACCTTGACTTGAAAAACCGGCTGGACTGGATTCCATCCGGGGCCAGCCACCGCAAAAAAGTGGGCCAGACTGGACTAACCACCTCCTTTACAACAGTCTTAAGAACAACCGCTCGTAGAACCGCAGTTCATGCAACGATAGCAGGCGCCGTTGCGAACCATGATGGCGCCGCAGTCTGCGCATGAGGGCGCGTCATCGACCGTGGATTCCACGCCAGCCAAACCAGGCTGGCTGGCGGACGATCCTGTCACAGCTCGCGAAAACTGTTCAGCCAGACCAGCAGCCTTCGAAGTCTCTTTGCCGTTCATCGTCTCGATACTGGCATTCTCCCGGGGCTGTGCGTCCATGGGCAGGAACTTCCAGGCCAGCCACCGGAATATGTAATCCATCACAGATTTGGCGTACCGGATTTCCGGATGCGGGGTCCAACCGCTCGGCTCAAACCGTGTATGGCTGAACTTGTCGCATAGAACTTTAAGCGGAACCCCGTACTGAAGCGCCAAAGAAACCGCCGTGGCGAAGGAATCCATCAAGCCCGAAACCGTTGACCCTTCCTTGGCCATGGTGATGAATATCTCGCCCGGCTGACCGTTTTCATAAAGCCCCACTGTCAGGTAGCCTTCGTGGCCGCCCACAGAAAACTTGTGCGTAATGGCGCGGCGTTCATCGGAGAGCTTATGCCGGAAAGGCTTGCCCTCAGGAGTCACAGCCTGGATCTCTTCTGATTCGCCACCGGCCGGCGCCTGTGTTTTTTCCTTCTTCGCGTCGGAAGTATTCAAAGGCTGGCTGCGTTTGGAACCATTTCGGTAAATGGCAATAGCCTTCAACCCCAGCCGCCAGGCTTCAATGTAAGCCTTCTCGATGTCCTCAACCGTGGACTCCTCGGGCAGGTTGACGGTCTTGGAAATGGCGCCGGAAATGAAGGGCTGCACGGCCGCCATCATGCGGATGTGTCCCATGTAATGAATGGAACGCTTCCCCTTTGCAGGCTTCAGCGAACAATCAAACACCGCCAGGTGCTCCTCCTTCAGGTGCGGCGCGCCCTCGATGGTGCCATTCTGGTCGATATAATTCACAATTTCCGACGCCTGCTGCTCCGTGTAGCCAAGCTTGAGCAGAGCCAGGGGGACGATGTTGTTGACAATCTTGATGAGGCCTCCGCCGACCAGCTTCTTATACTTCACCAGGGCAAGGTCCGGCTCAACGCCCGTGGTGTCGCAGTCCATCATAAAGCCGATCGTTCCCGTCGGGGCCAGCACCGTAACCTGGGCATTGCGGTAGCCATGCCGCACGCCGCTGGCCATGCACTCATCCCAAACTTCGCGGCAGTTTTCCATCAAACGCTCCGGAACATTCCGGGCGTTGATGTTCTGAAGGGAATTCCTGTGCATGGAGATCACTTCCAGGAAGGAATCCCTGTTGGCGCCATACCCTTCACAGGGACCGATTTCCCCGGCGATGCGCGATGAAGTCAGGTAGGCTTGACCATGCATCAGGGCAGTGATCGCGGCGGCAAAATCACGCCCGCTGTCGGAATCGTAAGGAAGGCCGTTGGCCATGAGCAGAGCGCCGAGATTGGCGTATCCCAGTCCCAGGGGACGGAAATTGTGCGAATTTTCAGCGATCTTTTCCGTTGGGTAGCTGGCGTTGTCAACCAGGATTTCCTGCGCCGCAATCACCACCTCCACGGCATGCTGGAAGGCCTCCACGTCAAACTTCAGGTCCGGCGTCACAAATTTCATCAGGTTCAGTGAGGCCAGGTTGCACGCGGAGTCATCCAGGAACATGTACTCGCTGCATGGGTTGGAGGCGTTGATTCGCCCGGTGGTCTTAGACGTGTGCCACTTGTTCACCGTGGTGTCAAACTGCATGCCCGGGTCGCCGCACTGCCAGGCGGATTCCGAAATCTTGCGCATCAGGTCGAGCGCGCGGTAGGAAGCCATCGGCTCGCCGTTGGTAACCCGGCGTGTCACCCAATCTCTGTCTTCGACAACCGCCTCCATAAAATCATCAGTGACGCGAACACTGTTGTTGGCGTTCTGGAAAAAGATGGAGCTGTAAGCCTCGCCGTCAATGGCCGGATCATAGCCGGCATCCACTAGCGTCCAGGCCTTCCGTTCCTCTTTGGCTTTGCATTCAATGAAATCAACGATATCCGGATGATCGACGTTCAGGATCACCATCTTGGCCGCGCGTCGCGTCTTGCCGCCGGATTTAATGACTCCTGCAAAAGCGTCGTACCCTTTCATAAAAGAGAGAGGTCCCGAGGCCACCCCGCCGCCCGAAAGCGTCTCAACTGAGGACCGGAGTGGCGAGAGGTTCGTTCCTGTTCCTGAACCCCACTTGAAGAGCATCCCTTCGGTCTTCGCCAGAGTCAGGATGCTGTCGAGGTTGTCCTGGACAGAGTTGATAAAGCAGGCAGACACCTGGGGATGACGGTAGGCCTCGGATTCCTTTTTCACACCGCCGGTGGCTTCGTCCCAATACCAGCCGTTGCCCTTGGAAGTGCGCTGATACTTGTGCCAAAGGCCGCAGTTGAACCACACCGGGGAGTTAAACGCCGCTTTCTGGCGGACCAAAAGATGAGTCAGTTCATCATGGAAAGCCTCGGCATCTGCTTCGGTCAGGAAATAGCCGGCCTCGATGCCCCACTCGGCGATCGTGTCCGCCACGCGGCTCACCAGCTGGCGGACGCTCGTTTCGCGCTCAGGCGTTCCCGGCTTGCCATGAAAATATTTCGAAGCCACGATATTCGTGGCCGTCATCGACCAGTCCTTTGGGACTTCGACGTTCCGTTGCTCAAATATCGTCTCGCCCTTCTCATTCTGGATGGACGCGGTGCGCACTTCCCAATCAATCTCATCGAACGGGTGAACGCCTTCCTTGCTGAAAAGCCGCTTCACCGTGATTCCAGTCTGGCTGGGAGTTTTTGAAGCTGTCATATTCTGGGCTTCCATTGAAGTGGTGTCACGATCCGGCATGCTAGCCCCCCATCTAATCTTTTTGGTTCAATGTCAACTATTTAGTCCAGGCCAGCCGACTGTTCCCAATCCCAGCTTCAGGAGCAGCAATGAAAACAAGGTTTTACGGTTTACTGAAGTCCTGTTTTCGCGAGGTTTGCTTTCTCCCATTGGCAACATCGTTTTTGACCAGAATAAAAAGACACTTCGCGGAATTTAACGCTCAGGGAGGGGCTATGTCAAGCAAAAACTACAAAAGGTAGGGGATTTTTAACTTTTGACTACAACATCTTGTACATCCGGCTCTCCGGGCAAAGTCCCTACAAACCTGAAAAATCGGGCTCTTCCGCCTTTATGCTCCTCTTTTTACCATACCCCCGGGTGGGCCCTTGCGCAAGGGAAGCCTCTGGTTGGGCTGCGACGGGAAAGGGGCCCTTCCATCAACCTCATGGAAAGGCCCCTCTCTTCCTGATAGTAGGTTAATTTGGAATTAAATGCGATGGAACGGGTTCAGCTCGGAAGCTGGACTTTCAGGTTCGACCGGGTGAGAGCCTGGACGAGTTCGGCTTCAATCGTCTCTCGCGCAACACCCCGGGCAACTGCAATTTCGTCCACCAGCAGTTGCCAGGACCGATCGAACATTTTCTTCTCACGGAATGAAAGGGATTTCCCCTGACTCAAAACAAGCAGGCTCTTGTAAACTTCCGCCACCTGTTGCAGTGAGCCACTTCGCATCTTCTCGGAGTTCTCCTTGAAGCGCCCCTTCCAGTCCTGCTGCGTTTTACACTGGCCCTTGCGGAGGAACTCGAGGATTATCTCAACGTCCTTCCCACGTACGACTTTCCTCAAGCCCACATTATCAACGTTGCTGATCGGCACCATAACTCGAAGGCTGCTGGAATTCAGTTTTAACAGGTAGAACATCTCGGGGTGGCCGGTCAGGTTTCGCGTTGATATCTGCTCGATAATACCTACTCCCTGATTGGGATAGACTACTTTTTCGCCTATTTGGAATGCCATATCAAGATGACCTCGTTTTGGTGCAGGTATGCACCTCTTAGATTAGTTGTTGGCATACCCAAAGTCAAGGGATTGAAGCCGTGAGGCATAAAAATATATTCTGAATGTTGACTTTCTTGTCTCAATAGGAAATCAAGTTTTTACTTTCTGGAAATTCTCTGGCGTTACCTCAAGCATCGGGGTCCGGTGTTCCTGAACGCTCCGAGCTCCACGACTAATGATGACGCGTAATCAGGTCACCCAGTGGTGAACCCGGGCGAGCGCGATCATGTATAGTAGACACGGAGACTGCTGATTGAGTTTGCGTATTCACTAGTGCATGATGGACCTCTGGCATTCAGAATTGGATCATGAGACAAAGCGCGCCCCCGAGGCTTCCCGCCGCCTCATGATGTTCCGTTCGCTCTACCACAGGGACTTCTCCATTTTCTGGGCCGGCAACTTCCTCTCCAACATTGGAACCTGGATGCAGTATATCGCGCTGGGATGGGTCATCCTGGTGGTTTCGAACTCGCCATTCTTGCTGGGACTGAACGGCTTTCTCGCACAGATTCCCTCGCTCGCGTTCGCCCTGCCCGGCGGTGCCATTGCCGACCGGCTCAACCGCAGGAAGCTCATGCTGGTCACGCAGACATCCATGATGTTGCTGGCGTTGCTGCTTGCTATTCTCACGTCGGTTCGCCAGATTACAGTGCGGGAATTCCTTGCCATCAGTTTCCTGACCGGGGTCGCCTCCGCACTGAACTATCCGGCCTATCAGGCCCTGATCCCTGACCTGGTCCCCCGCGAAGACCTTATGAACGCCATTGCGCTAAACTCTGCACAGTTCAACATGTCGCGCGCCATCGGCCCCACCGTGGCAGGGCTGGCGATGGGGGTGCTCGGCGCGGCTGCCTGCTTCTATTTGAATTCGGCCAGCTTTCTGGCCCTGATCATCGCGCTGCTGGTCATCACGATCCCGCCAGTCCAAAGAGACAAAGGCCCGCGATTCTGGGGATCGATGGTTGAGGGTCTCCGCTACCTGAACGAGCACCGCATGATCATCGTGTTGCTCACGGTACCCGCCTTCCTCAGTTTGCTGGGGCTGCCCTTCATCGTGCTGATGCCGGCCGTGGCGCGCAACCTGATCGGCGTGGGCGCTTCCGGACTGGGCTTCCTGATGGGAGGGGCGGGATTGGGCGCCGTGGCCGCCGCATTGATCATTGCCGCCAGGGGAACGCCCGAGCATCGAGGCCGGCTGATTCTTACCAGCGCAACCCTGTTTTCACTGGCGCTCATTCTCCTCTCGCGCACTCACACCTTTTGGGGAGCGTTCCTGCTGCTGGCCGTCATGGGAGGAACCATCGTGGGTACCCTGACGCTGGCCAACACTACGCTGCAAATGACCACCCCGCCGGAACTGCGCGGCAGAGTAATGGCCATGTACTACGTGGCAATGACGGGCTTGATGCCTTTTGGGAACTTACAGGCGGGGGCGATTGCGGAAGCAATCGGCACACGTTTTGCTCTGGGGTTTGGGGGAACTGTCTGCCTGGTCTATTTCCTGATTCTGCAGGTCTCGCTCAACCGGCTGCGGCAGGAAGGGCCGCTGTCGGGATACCCTGAAGCAGAGGAATAAGAAATCACTTTGCCAGACGCAGGCGCGGCATTCGATTGCGGACTACCTGGAGGCGCCGAGGGCCTGGTCGATCAGCGCGTAGATCCGGTCGGGTACGAGCCCCACCACCGGGGTGCCATTAATAAAGGTCGTTGGCGTGCTCATAATTCCCAGTTTCCGCCCTTCCTGCATGTCGGCCTCCACACGCGGGAGCGATGCCTTCGAATCGATGCAGACCGACAGCTTCAGCTGGTTCAAACCCACCCGTTGTCCAAAATCCAGAAGCAACTGACGGACGTTGGCTGCGTTGATCATTCCCTGGCTCTCGAAGATGATGGAACGATACCGGACGTAGGTGGCAGGGTTCTGCTCATAACCGCACTCGTTGGCAATGGCGGCCTGCAGCGACCAGTCGTGGATGGTGACCAGCGGGAACTCTTTGAAAACGACCCTGACCTTGTTGCCGTACTTCGGAATCAGCTGGGTCTCAATGAACTTCTGCATTTCCGCGCAGGTGGGACACTCCAGATCCGCGAACTCCACAATCGTCACTTGTGCGTCGGCAGGCCCGACCGTCGGCTGGTTTCTCAGGCTGATCGTACTTTCGGCTTCCCTTCGCGGGTCGGACCCGAGATTATAGACGCTTCCGATCACGGCGTAGCGCCCGTCCTTTGTCATATAGGCCGGCGTCGCGGGTTTTTTTGTGCCCGCGCCCTGCTGACCGTAAATCGTGCTTTCGTAAAAATCGGCGAAGTCGGAGTCGTGGAACGGGCCCACGGTCAGCTTGACCTCTGCAGGGACCTTAAATTGGGTTCGCACGAAGTCAACAATCTTCCGGTTGGTTGCGGAAGCGTTCGCGGCAATGTTGCGTTGTGCAGTGGGTGAAGCGACCACCACACTCCCAAGCACCATGTAACGCCCGTCTTTGGTGATCAAGGCAGGCTGGGCTTTCTTTTCCTTGCCATCGTCAACCGAAATGACAGTCTTGTAAAAACCGGTGTATTCGGAGTCCTGGAATGGCGCAACGCTCAGCTTGACAGCATCGGGTATCCCGAACTTTTCCCGGACGTATTGAATGATTTTCTCGTTCGCAGCCGAATTGGTGGCCGCGGCGGAGGGTTTTACCGTCCCAAAAGAAATTAGTGCAAACGACAGAACAACGAGCAACCCCGCGCCGGCTTTTAAGTTATTCCAGTGCCTCTTAATCAATCTCCCAGACTCCTTCCGTAAGGTAGACCCCTTCGCCCGGTATTGTCTGATTCTAACCGCGGCAACAATGAAAAATCAATTTGTGTGCAACAATCCGGCAGGTTTGTTGAAACCCAATGCGTCTTTCGAAGCTCTTCCAGGCCGCTTCAGATTGCCTGATAAATCGTCCGCCTGTTACCCAAAGGTCCGGCTCCAAAGTCTTGTGCGACATCACGACGGTTTGAGAAGTCTGCACACATGGCCACAGGCGTGGGAAGGACGGCCGGCACGCCAACTGCCTGCCTATGCGCAGGCTTCGGCTAAAAGTGAAAACCGATCTCACCGATAATCGTCCGCGGGGTAACATAGTGGGTTCCGCTAAAAGTCGAAAGAAAATTGTAGAGTGCGACCTTATTGGTAAGGTTAACGACCGTAAGGCGGGCGCTCCACTTGTACTTGTCGCCATGGAAAAGGTTGTCGTCACCCACTGATATGTCTATCAGGTGCCGTGGTGCGATGCGGGGCGGATTGTGGTCATCGTCCTCCGTTCCCGGAGCGGGAATCGTGACCAGTGATGAGCCGTATTGCAAAGGTGGGCAGGCGGTGAGAGGAGTCGCGAAAGTTGGATCCTGACTCCCGCAGAACAGGCCGGCCTGCAACTGCTGGTCTGCGGTGAGGCCCGTCAGATCAACAGGAGTTGACGAATCAACTGCAAACGGCACCGCTCCTGCCACAAGGCCGCTATCGTACCGCCAATTTAAGCCAAACCACGGGCCCTCCTTCCACGGCTGGTATTGCAAGTGTGTTGTCTGGTTAAATTTCTCATCATGGTCAATACGGAAGACACCGCTCCCTCCCTGGCCGGAGGGGGTCACTCCAATCCCACTAATTTGCGGCTGGAAAAAGCGCGCCGACACTGAGGAAAAAACCAAAAGCGCCGTCAGCCCATGAAAATTCGGCACACTGACGCGGACAGCATAACCAGGGATTTTCGATTTATCCCACACAATGGGAAAGGTAATGGGTGTGTTCCCCAGGACGCTGAAGTCGTAAGCCCCGTTCGTGTATTTCCAGATGTATTCTCCGCTAACAACCAGATACCGCCCGAAAGCCTGTTCGAGGCCGGCGTGGTACTCATTGCGCGTACCCGGATGGAGAGGTTCTCTCAGGCAGGGGTAACCCTGGGCCACAGCCATCAAGGCATTAACTCCGGGGTAGTTACATCCGTCACTGGCCAGAACCAGGTTCTCGTTGAATGGTGTTTCCAGAGTACGCGCGTATGAAGCCCGCAAGATGGTGTTGGTCTTCTTGATGTTGTAAGCCGCGCCAAGCCGAGGCTGAGCCAGCCGCGCCGTGGTAATGCCGTTATACAAGTCTCCGCGGATCCCAAGGTTAAAGTTCCAGTTCCCTGCCGTAATGGCATCCTGGACGAATAGCGCCAGTTGCTTGACGTCAGTGCGGCCCGCAAAATCATACAACCCGCTGGATGGGCCCGGGCAACCGTCCGAGGCCGGCAAGGTGGCCGTCCGCGTCAGGTCATAGCAGCCCAGCAGCGGCACAAACCCGGGATTAGACTGTAATGGTCCGACGCAGTTTGCCGGGTTCGTCAATGCCGGGCCCGTGAAAGGGGTGCCGTCGGCATTCAAGCAGACGGGATTCAACGTTGGGTCGACAATTCCAAAGCGGTCATTTTCTGTGAGGAAAGTGTGCATGAAGTTGATTCCCGCCTTCAAGTTATGAATGCCCTTCACGTAAGAAAGAGCCGCGCGGCCACCGGTGTTCGTCAACCGGCGGCTTTGGCCAATTGTCTGAGACTGAAGACCGGGCGTAAGGTCGGCAAAGGGGTTGGCGCTCGGGTAATAGTGATAACGATCCTGGCGCACAAAACCGCCAAGCGTAAACAAAGAATTCGTATTGAGAATGCGCGTCCACGTTGGGGCGATGTTGAACGTATTGATCAGTGAACGCTGGTCCTGTGGCCCCACCGGGAGCCCGTCGGGCCCCAGGCCGCCACTATCAACCGTGAGCCCAGCCCACCCTGCCGCGGTCTGCGCGTCAAACGAATTCGGCGTCTGAAACCAGGACCGGGTGTATCCGACATTCAAGTGCACGGTGTCCACATCGGTGGAGCGAAAGTCAACACGGTCAAAAAGGTTTTGCTGGTTCCCCTTATCGTGCATTGCAGCGTCCTCCGGCGGGTCGAGAAACCGGCTGGTATTCATTCCGTTGACGGATATGAAATTGCCCCAGTTCTTTCCGCCGTACCCCAGCGTGAACCCAGCGTTCGTTGTTCCGAATGTGCCATACGACGCCGTCACGCTGCCGTGAGGCTTCGTTTCACCCAGGGCAGATCGTGTGTTTACTACGATGACGAGACTGGTCTTGTCACCGTACTCTGCGGGTGGCGCTCCTTCGATCACCTCCATCGACGAGATCGAGTCCAATGGAATCTGGTTTGAAAAAACCTTGCTCTGCTGGTCAGTAATGGGCTGCCCGTCCACCGAGAACGAATTTTGGGCGTGATCGCCCATCCCATGGAACAATCCGTTCGAATCCGCCGTCACTCCCGGGGTGGTGAGCGTTATCAGTGAACTCACAGATGACGATTGGCTCTCCAAAGGGACCTTATCGAACAGTTGGCGGGAAACGTCGGTGTGAGCGATAGGGGTATTTTCGATCAGTTCCAGCCCTGACTCGACTGTTACCTGCGTACTAGTCCCTGCCAGTTCAAGGTTCGCCTTAACCTCAACGGAGAGTGAGGACCGAACTTCGACGTCCCGCGCGTAGGGGGCAAAGCCTGTTGCCGATATGATGAGGTGATATTGATTGAGCGGCACGTTTTGGAATAAAAACCGGCCATTCCTGTCGGTCGCGACTGTCTTGTCGTAGCCACTGACGGGGTTGTGAATGGTGACTGTGGCGTTACCCACCACCGCGCCAGAAGGATCGAGTACGGTTCCCCGAATACTTCCAGACTCTCCAACTCCCTGCCCATACACCGTGATGGCGAGGCACAAAGCATAGAATATGAATGATGAAAGAATCCCTGCAGGCCGCAGCAGGTCAATCCTGCCCCCGACGCTGGAGTGACGACGCCAGCGGGTAACAAGAGGGGCGCCAGCCGAGATCGGCGGTCTCATAAATACACCTCCAATGAAATTTTGTTGTCGCGATCAGCGACAATGGGATCAGTGATTTATGAGCGTGGAGGGTCTCTTCCAGACGGATGGAGAAGGAAAAGAACTGGCAGAAAGGAAATTCGGAATGGCTGTGCGGTCCCAACAAGCTGCAGTGGCAACAAAGCCAGTTCCTGGACTGCGGGTTGGACGGAACCCTGGCGAGCCACCTGGCAGGCCGGACAAGCCGGCCCGTGAGAAGGGGCCGCGCTGGAATTTGACCATGTGGCCCCGGCCGTTGCCGCGTCCCGCACGAAACTGGAGGCAAGTACGTGCCGGTGCAATTCCAGCACCAGGAAGATGTGCAACTGCACCACAACGGCAAGTGAAGCGGTAAGAAGGCGCACCCACCCGGACCGGCGGAACATCGAAGCGTTTCTGGAAATTCTGTAGTTCAAGGAACTAGACCTGCAGGACGTCCCCGTCCCGCGCCACCAGGCTGTAAAGGATCGGGTTCACGAAAAATCCCAGCAGCAAGGGAGAAATCAGCCCGCCTACGATCACTATAGCAAACGGTCGCTGCGTATCGGACCCGATTCCGTGCGAGAGCGCCGCCGGCAGCAGCCCGAGGCAGGCCACCAGCGCCGTCATCATGATCGGCCGCAGCCGGAGCAGAGCGGCCTGGTGCGTGGCTTCGCGGATGCCTTTCCCTTCCAGGCGCAGCTTGTTGATGTAAGAATAAAGGACCACTGCCATTTCCGTTGATACGCCCATCAGCACCAGCAACCCCAGGACTGACGACACGCTGAATGGCGTGTTGGTAAGCTTGAGCGCCAGCAGCGCCCCAACGGGCTCCGTGGTCACCACGCCGATGGCAATCGCCATGGGAAATTTGAAGTTCCCGTAGAGGGCGAAAAGGATCAGGAAAATCAGCAGGACGGTCAGCGGGGCGATCACGTCCAGCTGCTTTCTGGCGGCGAGATACTCGCTGTATTCACCACCCCAGCTAACACGATAACCCTGCGGCAATCCGTTCACAATCGGCGCAATGGCCCGCTGGCCGGCAGCAACGGCGCCTGCCATATCCCGCCCCTCGACGCTGTACTGTATGCCAATGTAGCGGGAATTGTTCTCGCGGTAGATGAAAGACGCGCCGTTGCCGACGCTGATGTTCGCCAGGTCTTTCAGCGGGATCTGCTGGCCGTCCGGCGTGCCCACAAGCAGGTTGCCGATTGAGCTGGAATCAGACCGGAACTGGGGCTTCATACGCACGACCAAATCAAAAAGCTTCTCACCCTGGATCACCTGCGTGGCGGGCTCGCCGCCAATCGCCGCCCCGATAACCGCCTCCACGTCGGAGACATTGACGCCGTAGCGCGCAATCTTCTCCCGGTCAATGTGGATCAGAAGGCTGGGCTGGCCCAGCTCACGCACCACAACCAGGTCGGTGAAGCCAGGAACCTTTTCGAGCGTGGTCTTGATTTTCAGCGCCGCATCCTGCAGAACATGCAGGTCAGGACCATAGACCTTGACGGCAAGAGCGCTCTTCAGTCCCGTCAGGGCTTCGTCCACGGCGTCTTCAGCAGGCTGCGTGAAATTGAAGATAATTCCCGGAAAAGTAGTGAGCTTCCCGTTGATGGACTTAATGAGGTCTTCCTTGTTTCTAATCGATCCCGTCTTCCAGGCCTTGTCGTTGTATGGCTTCAAACCAACGTAAAACTCGCAGTTGAAGAATCCCGTGGCGTCGGTGCCGTCATCGGGGCGGCCCAGTTCAGACCCGACCTCCGTCACCTGGGGATAGGCCATTAGAATTTTTCGGACCTTGGGCGCGACCTTGGCGGCCTCCTGCCAGGAAATCGTGTATGGCATAGTTGCCCGCACCCACAATGCGCCTTCATCAAGGTGCGGCATAAACTCACCGCCGATCAGCGGCGCCAGCAGCAATACGCCGCCGAAGATCGCGAAGGCAACCCCCATCATCAGCGCGCGGTGATCAAGGGCCCAATCCAGCTGGCGGCCGTAAATCTGTTTGATCCACTCGTAAGGGCGGTTCACTCTTTCTCTTACACCGGACTTAAACCAATATGAAATCAGGACCGGCACCAGCGTGAGAGAAAGCAGGAGCGCCCCCACCAGTGCATAGGACATAGTGTCGGCCATGGGATGAAAGAGCCGGCCTGAGGCTCCCCGCAAAGCATAGATGGGCAGATAACCCGCGATGATAACGGCGACTGAATAGAAAACCGGACGGTCCACATCGCGCGCCGCGGTAAGGATCGCTTCCTTCAGGTCATACTCTTCACCCGACCGCAAGCCGAGCTCCCGATAAATGTTCTCCATCATAACCACCGTGCCGTCAATGAGGATGCCGAAATCGATGGCCCCGATGGACAGCAAATTGGCGGAGACGCCCTCCAGGTGGAGAAAGACAAAGGCGAACAACAGGCAGAGCGGAATGGTCAGGGCGGTAATGATGGCCGCACGGACGCTGACCAGGAAGAACATGAGGACAATCAGGACCAGGATCATTCCACGCAGCAGGTTGCCTTCCACCGTGGATTTCGTCAATTCCACCAGGCCGCTGCGGTCGTAAAACGTATGGATCTTGACGTCTTTGGGAAGGACCTGGGTATTCAGGTATTTGGTTTCATCCTCGATGCGCTGCAGCACGTACTGGGTCTGTTCCCCGGTGCGCATCATGATGACGCCTTCCACCGCGTCGTCATTGTCCATAAAGCCGAATTCACCCAGGCGCGGCGCGTGGCCAATCTCCACCCTGGCCACGTCGCGCATGTAGATGGGCGCGCCCTGGTGGCTGGCTACAACGATATTTTCAATGTCCTTGGTGTCGCGAATCAGGCCGATGCCCC
Source organism: Terriglobia bacterium (assembly GCA_035576145.1). Classification (GTDB taxonomy): domain Bacteria; phylum Acidobacteriota; class Terriglobia; order UBA7540; family UBA7540; genus SCRD01. The sequence continues at coordinate 4,831 of DATLWV010000348.1, read as the reverse complement.
GGACGTAATAGAACTGCCCGCCCTGGGAATAGAATCCGCCGCCGGTGTTGGCATTGTTGGCGGAAAGGGCCTGCATCACCTGTGGAACCGTGACGCGATAACTGTAGAGCTGCGCAGGGTCCAGCAACACATGGTATTGCATGGTTGTCCCGCCAAAGCCGGAGTCGTCGGCCACGCCGGGGACAGAGCGGTAAGCGTGGTTAAGAATCCAGTCCTGAATCGTCTTCATCTCCTGGGGCGAGCGGTCAGGGCTCTGGACCACGTACCGGTAAATCAAATCGCTGGGACTCGACAGTGGAGCAAGTCCGGGTGTTACACCACTCGGCAGCTCCGTCCCTGCCAGGCGCTCGAAGGCAAGTTGCCGGCAAAAGTACTTATCAGTGCCGAACCGGAATGACAGGACGACATCGGATAGGCCGTAAAGCGAGGTGGAACGCATGGTGTCGAGATCGGGCATGCCGTTCATCTCGATTTCAATGGGAACCGTGATCAGGCGCTCCACCTCCTCAGCGGCGTGCCCGGGCCATTGGGTGATGATATCGACAAGAGGGGGCGACAGGTCGGGATAGGCGTCAACGGGCATTCTCTGGAACGACAGAACGCCTCCAACAATCAGGAAGCCCACAAGCACAATGATGAAGAACCGCTGATGCAGAGCAAAATGTACGATGCGATGGATCATAATAATTTCAGTCCCGGCGTAAGATAGTCCCGCTCACAGAAGGCCCGCCCTCCTTCATTGGGTAAGCGACCTGGCGAATTGCAGGAACAGGCTGCCGTTTCCGGCCACCTTCTCACCTTCCTTGAGCCCGCTGAGTATTTGGGTCTGGCCGTTTTCGCTGTGGCCGATCGTCACCAGGCGCTGCGAAAACTGGTTCGACCCCGACAGAACGTAAACGAACGGTTCGTTAACGTCGCTCCGGAGGACCGCGTCGTCCGGAACGGTAAGCGCCTTCGTCTCTCCGGATTGCACGATGGCCGTCACATACATGTCCTTCTTGAGCATTCCGCGAGGGTTGTTCGTGACAATGCGAACCTTGAGGGTCCTCGTGTCCGGATCAAGCGCCGGAGCAATATAGGAAATCCGTCCGTGAAAGGTTGTCGGGAAGGCGTTGGTCTCGACCGTTGCAGGATCACCCATGCGAATGTAAGAAAGATCATTCTGGTAGACGTTCACCAGCACCCACACCGTGCCCATATCCGAAATGGTGAACACCTGAGTAGCGCCGGCCTGGATCACCTGTCCCGGCTGCACCGCCCGTTCAACCACCTCTCCCGCGATGGGCGCCAGCAGCGGAATTTTGGAGCTGGCCGATGCCTCGGCCAGGCGGCTGGGATCACTGACGCCGATCACCTGCAGGGCCTGCTCTGAGGCTTGCAGGTCAGCCATAGCCTGGTTGCGGGCGGATTGCGCCTGGAGCAGCTCAACCTGCGCGACGGCGTGATGAGCGTAAAGGTCCTGGTCGCGCTCCAGATTGCTCTGCGCAAGCGTATAGGCGTCATGGGCCTTGAGGTAGCTTGACCGCAACTGGGCAAAATCGGGGCTGCTGACGTAAAGCAGCGGCTGCCCGGCCCGGACAGTCTGGCCGGGATAGACCAGCACCTGTGTAACCGGCCCGCTCACCTGGGTTATCACCGGCGTCGTCTTGAAAGCGTTATACGCGACGGAACCCGGCAACCGCAGGACCACCGGAAAAGTCTGCTCGCCGGCGGTCACAATCTGCACGTGTCCCATCTGGTTTTCGGGAACGCTGAACAGTTCCGCCTTTGCGGCGCCGGACGAACCGTAGGCGGTGGTCCGGGCAGCGCTCGGCCCGGAGTCCTTGCCTCCGCAGGCCGCGAGGATAAAGAAAGAGGAGATCACGGTCGCCAGCAGGGCAAACCGTAACCTCCCGGTGGTAACGGTATTCGATTTCGCATTCATGGCTGTGGCCTCGATCCGACCGCCTCATGCAATTGCTCAACGGCCAGCATGTATGTCGCCAGCGTTTCCCGGTACGTCAGCTCCGTTGAACGGTAGCTTCGCTCCGCGTCCAGAAAGTCCAGCAGGCTGGCGGCGCCCCGCTGGTACGCATACCGGCTAATGTCCAGAGAATCCTTCGATTCCTTCAAGTAACCTGACTGATAGAGCTGAATAATCCCCTCGCCCGTCTTGACGGCCTCATATGCCGTGGCAACATCGGTCATCACTGCCTGCTGGGTGGCGGTCTTGCCCTCTTCGGACTGGGTGATGGCCGCGTGGGTGCGCGCAATCTCGCCCTGGTTACGGTCGAAAAGAGGGATTTCAATGTTGAAAGCAAAGCTGGCGTTATTGGCCGCGCCGACGTGGCTGTAGCCCGAGGTGAGCGTCAAGTCGCGCTTGCCGTTGGCCTTGGCCAGCATGTAGCGGCTTTTGGCTGCAACCACGGCCTGGTTGGCGGCGCGCAAATCCGGCCGCAAATCCAGAGCCCTGGATTGGAAATCCTCCACGCTGCCTTGAACGGGTGTGTAGTCCAGCTTTCCAACCACGTCGTAATTCCTGGGTACGGATTCGTATCCCAGCAGGTCGCGCAGAGAGTCCAGCGCCTGCTGGCGCGCCAGGCGTGTTGAGGCCATGTCCTTCTGGAATTGCAGCATTTGCAGCTTGATCTTGAGCAGGTCGCCTTCGCTGATGGCACCCTTCTCGTACCTCTCCTGGCTCACTTTCAAGGTGTCCTCAAAGCTCGCCAGGTTCTCTTGCGCAAACGAAAGGGAGGATTCAGCCAGAAGTATATCGACGAACTGCTGCGCCACGTTGAAAGTCAGGGCACGCTCGCTGTCCTGCACCTGCGACTGCACGACGGCCGTATCGTCTCTTGCGGTCCGCATCCGCCATTTGCGCTTGTGGCCTCTCTCCAGGGTGTAGTCAATCAGCGCGTCGAATTCGGTGACGTTGTCAATGTAGTCGCTGTTGAGCTGGCTGGGCGTAAAGAAAGGCCAGAACAGGCCGTTCCAGGTGAAGACGGGATTGGGCTTGATCGAGGCCGTCACCTCGTCCGCCTTGCTTTGCGTCACCTGCGTCCTGGCCGCCTGCAGGGCGTGGTTGTGCGCAAGCGCCAGCTGGATGGCTTGTTGAAGGTCAATCCTGACGGTCGGCGGTGGCTGCTGGCCGCAAACCTCGCCAGCCCAAGCACCCGCCAACAGCAGGCAGGCCGCCGCGCCAAGGATCAATACACCTGGTCTTCCAGGTCGGGAACGAAAATGTAAGTCAGTCATTTCTAAAATCCATTTGCGGAAATACACGAAGCGCGGGTTTCGCAATCAAGCTGAATTTCGCGAACCCGAAGTCACCAAAGGTCAGAGGAGAATTTTATGCAAGAGGAGGGGCACGCCCATGCCAGGCAGATGGCCGGGCGGAAACAACCACGGTGGAAGAAAGAGTCGCCAGAAACGGTGCAACGGAGGAGCGATGCGGAGTGGGATTGCCGAGAGCCGGACGGACGGCGCTGTGCCGGAGGATCTGGCAGGCTGTGCAGAAACTCTGCTGCGCGCCAACCGGCTGGGGTTGCCGGTCAGCATGGCCTACGCTTGTTGCCGCTCGCGAGAATCCCAGTGAAGCTTCTGACAGAACGTGATGATGCAGCACCAGCACCACCAGCAGATGCAACTGCATCACTGCCAGCAGCCAGGTGGTTGCCCTTCGCCACGAACGCTTTTTAAACAAGCCAAACACGATGTCCTGTCCGGACCTTAAGGGGTGTTACTACGCGCGGCCGATCGGTTTGCCCTTATGGAACTTTTCGAATCGACCGCCAGCCAAATCCACCAGTTGGAAAGCGCTGATGCAAGATGGCAGAAGCTACATGGATGCCGTTCTCATCCCTCAGGTTGCAAAAAGGGACTTGAACTCTCGCCCCGGATTCCCCGCAGCACACATGGTTAACAACACTTCAAGTAACCATCGTGTGACGCGGGAACAATCCCAAACAATACAACACGATAATCAGATGTCAAGCGTTATGTCAAAAAAATCCAGTCTCAGCGGGCGGCGAGGTCCTCCGGTTGCGAGGTCCGCGGCTCTTCTTCGCGAAATCACCCTGGCCTCTCGGAACGCCATCCCGCCTGGAATCCCAAAGCCCTCTCCGAGCGGAGAGGGTGCCGGAGGTACGACGGCAGGTGAGAGTTTTGTTCGCCCTAATAAACTAAAGCCCTCTCCGAGGGGAGAGGGTGGCACGACTTGGCGTGACGGGTGAGGAGTCACTTGCCCCATTAATCTAAAACCCTCTCCGAGGGGAGAGGGTGGCGGAGGTACGACGGCGGGTGAGGGGTCACTTAGCCGTGCGGCGCTTTCGCCGCACCGTCTCTGCCGCATCGCGCACTTTGCGGACAAATCCTTCCGGGTCCTCAGTCACCAATCCGTTCGGCAACCGGAGCACGCGCACCCCTATTCTTGCGAGAAATGCATCTTTCGCTGCGTCCTTTTTCATTTGGCTGGGCTGTGAGTGGACACCTCCGTCAAGCTCCACGGCCAGGCGGAATTCGCAGCAATAGAAATCGACAACGTATTTCTCAATGGGATACTGGCGATGGAATTTCAGGTCCAGCCGCCGCCCGCGCAGCAAATGCCAGGCGGCCCTTTCGGCTTCGGTCTGCTGGTGGCGCAGCTCGCGGACTCGCTCGGTGCTGATTCGCATGGTTGAAATGACCCCTCACCCGCCCCGGTGCTGCGGGGCACCCTCTCCCCTCGGAGAGGGCTTCGGCCCAAAGACATCTTCGGCCGACACGCGCATTCTAGCGCGTGAGATCTCGTGATGCGCGCCGCCCTTGACGCTCCCAAAAATAACAAGGCCCTCTACCTTGGCGATCGGGTGTC
>DATLWV010000347.1:0-9668 GCA_035576145.1 Terriglobia bacterium | reverse complement strand
CTGTAAGTGGTTTTTTGCGGGTGCGGAAAGGCTAAGGGCAGGGTGCCTTTGCTGCCCCGAAATTTCCTGAAAGGAGTAAACCCATGCCAAGAGTCAAGCGCGGAACTGTGCGCCGCGCCCAGCGGAAGAAGCTCGCCAAGCTCACCAAAGGCTACTTCCTCAAGAAAAGCAAGCTCTACAAATTCATGAAAGAGGCCGCGGACCGTGCGGGGCGCTTTGCCTATCGCGACCGCCGGCGCAAGAAACGGGACTTTCGCCGTCTCTGGATTGTGCGGATTGGTGCGGCCGCGCGGCAGAATGAGCTTACCTACAGCCAGTTTATTCATGGGATGAAGAAGCTGGGTGTGGAGCTTGACCGCAAAGCTCTCGCTGAAATGGCTGCCCTTGACCAGCCGGCTTTTGCTGACCTCGCAACCCGGGTGAAGACGGCCTTAAAGGCAGGCTAAATCATGACCGGATCCGAAACTGAAAATCGGATTCCCCTCAAAGAAGCTCAAGCGCGGTCCGGGATGTCGATTGACGAAAAAACCAGCAAAACCCTGAAAGACCTAGGCGCGAAGACTCCCGATGCCATTGGCGAGTTGTTTGCCGAGGTTACGTCTATCCTGGACAATGAACGGCAGACGCTGATCGCCCAGGGCGCGGCAGACAATCGGGAGCGCGACCAGAAGGTTAAGGAATTGCGGGACCGCTGGCTGGCGCGCAAGGGCGGGCTTGTCTCACTGATCGACGAAAACTGGCTGAAGAAGGCCCCGAAAGAATTGAAGCCTGCCGTTGGCCGGGCTTTCAATCAGTTGCGCCACCACGCGAAGTGCGTGGATACGGAAAGCCTTCTGCGAGAGGTACGCCTGCGGGATATCTCTGCTCATATGGCTGTGTCTGAGGCTCCGGACACCATGTCTGCTATTGGCGAGGTGCAACCCGCCAAGCAGGATATCACGCTGCCTGGCTATCGACGGCTGCTGGGTTCCGTTCATCCCGTTACGAAAGTGCTGCGGGAGATCGAGGAGATTTTTCTGGAGCTCGGTTTTTCCATCGAGTCCGGGCCGGAAATCGAGTCGGTCTACTACAATTTTGACGCCCTCAATATTCCGGAAAGCCACCCTGCGCGCGACGACTGGGACACGCTTTACGTTAATTCTGAAACTGTGTTGCGCACCCACACTTCTCCCGTGCAGATTCACGCCATGGAGAAGCACGGCGCGCCGCTCTATATCCTTTGCCCCGGAAAGTGCTATCGGCACGACAATCCGGACTCTACGCACGCCACCATGTTCCACCAGGTGGAGGGGCTGGCGGTTGACACAGACATCAGCTTTGCCGACCTCAAGGGAACACTTGATTATTTCGCCAAAAAGTTTTTCGGCGACAGGATCAGGACCAACTTTTTCCCAAGCTTCTATCCTTTTACCGAGCCAAGCGGCGATCTGGCGATCAGTTGCGTCTTCTGCGGCGGCGAGGGCTGCCGGGTCTGCAAGGAGAGCGGCTGGATTGAGGTGATGGGCTGCGGCATGGTGCACCCCGAGGTGCTGCTCCACGGCGGCATCGATCCGGAACGGTACTCCGGCTGGGCGTTCGGGCTGGGTGTTGAGCGCTTTGCGATGATGAAGTATGACATCAATGACATCCAGCTTTTCCACCAGGGCGATGTGCGTTATCTGGAGCAATTCTGAGAACAATATTTTGTTCTGCAGCGGTATCTGTGCGACGGCTTTCTTTATTAGAAGACTGAGACAATGAAAGTTTCCCTGAACTGGCTGAAAGAATTTGTGGAAGTTCCGGTGGACGCCCGCCGTTTGAAATCGGACCTCATTTCTATAGGTCTGAACGCGGAATCCTTCCAGGCAGTGGGAGAAGACGTTGTTTTTGAAGTTGAAGTCACCACCAACAGGCCCGACTGCTTAAGCCATTACGGCGTGGCGAGGGAAGTGGCGGCGCTCTACCACAACCGACTGGCGCCGCTGGAGTATGTTTGCAAGGAAAGTGGCGCGCCAGCGTCCGCCGAGGCTTCAATCGAGATTCTCAATCCGGAACTTTGTGCGCGTTATTGCGGGAGAGTGATCCGTGGCGTGGAAGTGAAGTCTTCGCCGGAGTGGCTGGCGCGGCGGCTGGAGTCAATCGGTCAGCGTTCTATCAACAATGTCGCAGACATCACCAACTACGTGCTGATGGAACTTGGCCATCCTCTTCATGCCTTTGACCTGACCCGCCTCGAGGGGCGCAAGATCATCGTGCGGGCTGCGCGGCCGGGAGAACAATTGCAAACCCTTGACGGAGTGAACAGGACGCTCGCGGCAAGCGACCTGGTGATTGCGGATTCCACGCGTCCGGTGGCGCTGGCGGGCGTGATGGGCGGCGAAGAGTCAGAAATATCTGACGAGACCCACACGGTCCTGCTGGAGAGCGCCTGGTTCGACCCCATTTCCATCCGGCGTACCTCGAAATCCCAGGGCCTGCATACAGAAGCTTCACATCGCTTCGAGCGAGGCGCGGACATTGAGATGGCTCCGGTGGCGCTTGACCGTGCCGCGCTTCTGATTGCCCAGCTTGCAGGGGGCGAAATCCTGCGCGGCATCATAGATGTTTATCCTGTTCGCAGGCAACGCACGTATATTGAACTGCGGCGAAGAGAAATTCACCGCATCCTGGGGGTGGAGGTACCGTGGGAAGAGGTCGAACGAGTCCTCCGGTCGCTCGGTTTCAAGGTTGAGCGTCGGGGGACCGAGGGCTGGCGTGTAACGCCCCCGTTGAGACGTCTGGATGTGGACCGGGAAGTTGACCTCATAGAGGAAGTGGCTCGGCACTACGGCTATAACCGATTGCCTGCGCGGATACGGCCTGCCGCGCCAAGGCTTGTCACCGGCCAGGCTCGAAACAAAGAACTCAAGATCAGCGGCACGCTGGTGGCGCTTGGCTACCGGGAAATCATTCCTTCCGCGATGGTTGATCCGGCGGAGAACGCGCAGTTTACAGACCGTCCTCCGGTGGTTCTGGAAAATCCCCTCAGCCAGGATGCTTCCGCCATGCGTTCCTCGGCCGTGCCGAGTATGATCCACACACTAAAGTGGAACCTCGATCGCTACCGCGCTGATCTTCGGCTTTTTGAAATGGGAAGGGTTTACAGCGCGCGGGAAAAGGGCCTGCCGGACGAGCGCCGCGTGTTGGTGTTGGGCGCATCTGGAAGACTCGCGCCTGGGACAGTGCACGGCAGGGAACTGGAAGTAAGCTTTTTCGATATAAAAGGTGACATCGAGCAACTTCTGGATTGCTTTGACCTGCCTGGGCTCAGGTTTGAGCCCTTTTGTGTTGCCTACCTTGAGGATGCACTGGCGGGCCGATTTGTGGCGGATGGCGCGAATATCGCCACTCTGGGTCGCCTGAAGGAGGGCTTGGCGCGCGACTACAAATTGCGGCAGGCAGTATGGCTGGCGGAAATTGATCTGGACACCTTGCTGAGGACCACCTTAAAGCAAAGCAGCTTTAAGCCTATTTCAAAGTTTCCGCCGGTGGAACGTGACTTTTCACTGGTCGTACCGGGCAGCTCCGCGTATTCGCACCTGGAACAAACAATTCGAGGGCTTGGGATTGAAGAAATACAGTCCGTAACGCCCGTCGAACGTCGCTCCAGCGAGGAACTTCCGCCGGGCACGATACCGGCGGGGTATGCGAGTCTTCTGTTGCACATCACATTTCAGAGCCCGACCCGCACGCTGGCAAGTGACGAGGTCGAGGCACAAACCCGGCGAATAGTTGAAGCACTTGAACCATTGGGGGTTCAAATTCGGGCACAGGGGTAAACGGTCGGCACGGGGCCAAAAGCGATGGATCTGAACGAGAGTTTCCAGAAATTGGAAGAAAAGCTGGCCAAGGCAAGCGAGGTCTTAAAACGCGCCATCGCGGAAAAGCATGATCTTGAGAAGGCCCTTGAAATGCTGAAGCAGGACAAGGGCGGAAGCCGGGAGCGCCTGGAGGCCTTGCAGAATGAAGTCAAGGTCCTGAGGCGCGAGCGGGAAGAAGTCCGGCTTCGAATTGAGAAACTTTTGGGCCAGATTGAGCAGTTGACAGGCCAGGACGGTACGGGATGATAACTGGCAGTTCGATGAATGCTTTGTTGCGCGCCGGTAGCGGCAATGAGCGGGAAGGGGGCACGTGGACAATCCAACGGGTTCCGTCCGAATCGAAATCTACGATCAGGAATACCATGTCAAGGGCAGCCTGAATTCAGGCTATCTCGAGGAGCTCGCCCGGTATGTGGACGGCAAAATGCGCTCCATCGCGACGCGAAGCCACAACGTGGATTCATTGCGTGTGGCGGTGCTCGCCGCGCTCAACATTGCGGACGAATATCATCAGATGAAGTCCAAGTATGAAGCGACCACCCGGCAGGTTGAGCAAAAGGTTGGCGAGTATAGCGCGGCGCTGGACCGGCTCCTGAAGCCGGCCGTTTGATCTACCGCGAACATTCCTGCCCGTTTGGTTAAGACCTGGGTTTTCGAAGCCAGCGGCATTTCCTCCCCGCGCTGGTTGTTAGGAGAGTCTTGCAGGACAGCGTCAGAATTCTTTACATTGGCGATATTTTTGGGCGGCCTGGGCGAAGCGTTTTGAAAGAACGCCTGCCGGAACTGATGTCCCAATATACGCCGGACTTGGTTCTTGCCAACGGCGAAAATGCGGCTGCAGGTTTTGGCATCACGCCGGGACTGGCCGACGAGTTGCTGGCCCTTGGGATCGCGGTTCTGACAACGGGAAATCACATCTGGGACAAGAAGGAAATCTTCCCATATCTGGCGGAACACGCCGACGGCCCGTTACTCCGGCCGGCCAATTATCCGCCTCAGGTTCCCGGGCGCGGGCTCTATGTTGGTAAGACGCGGACTGGACTGGAATTCGCCGTCATCAATCTGCAGGGGCGCGTCTTCATGCCTCCCATTGATTGTCCCTTCCGCACAGTCGATACTTTGCTGGATAGCATTCCGGCGTCTGTGAAGATCCGATTTGTGGACATGCACGCGGAGGCTACCTCAGAAAAGCTGGCGATGGGGTGGTACCTGAACGGGCGCGTGACAGCCATGGTGGGTACTCATACCCATGTTCCGACGGCGGACGAAAAGGTTCTGCCCGGCGGGACTGCCTACATCACCGACCTTGGAATGACAGGTCCTTATGAATCGGTGATCGGGGTGGACAAGGATACCGTCATCCGGAAATTCCTCAGCCAGATTCCCGAAAGGTTTGAGGTTGCCAAGGGAGACGTCCGGCTTTGCGGGGTCGTGGTCGAGGCCGATGCCGCGACGGGTCGTGCTGTTTCCATCGAAAGAGTTGTCCGGAAATAGCCCGGCGAAGTGACAGCGCCTGGCGTGGCTTGAAGCAAGTGCGCGCCTGTGCTAGTTTGTTAACTCTTGAGTGAACAGTTCGGCAGGTTATGGGCCCGCAGTGAAAACCAGAACATCCAACGCTGATTTGCATTCCCAAATCGACATGGAACTGTTGCCTCGTCACATTGCTGTGATTATGGACGGCAATGGTCGATGGGCCCGGAAACGGCATTTGCCAAGGATTGCGGGCCACCGGGCGGGCATCGGGGCGGTGCGGCAGGTCGTGGAAGCCTGCGCACGTCTGGGAATTCCCTGTCTTACGCTTTACGCCTTTTCCGTTGAAAATTGGAAGAGGCCGCACACGGAAGTGAAACTCTTGATGGGGTTGCTGCGCGAGTACCTGAAGAAGGAGATTGCGGAACTCAACCAGAATAACATCCGCTTCGGTGCCATTGGGAGAATTGAAAGCCTCCCGAAACCCGTGCAACAAGACTTGCGCGAGACGGTTGAAAAGACACGGTCGAATACCGGGCTGAGGCTGACCCTGGCCCTTAACTACGGCGGGCGAGCCGAACTGATTGACGCCGTCCGTAACCTTGCTGCGCAGTTGAAGGGGAAGGGCGCCCTGGATCCTGAGTCCATTACCGAAGAGAGTTTCAGTCAGCATCTGTACACCCGCGATTTGCCAGATCCGGACCTGCTGATTCGCACCAGCGGCGAGATGCGCCTGAGCAATTTTCTCCTTTGGCAGGTTGCCTATAGCGAGATCTGGGTGACTGACATCCTGTGGCCGGATTTTACAGAGCGCGAATTATTCAAGGCCATTATCGATTTCCAACGGCGGGAGCGCCGCTACGGCGGGTTGGGCTGATAATGAAGGGGCCGGCTCGTACGATGTCGGCTGCGGCCTTTCCGCCCGGCCCCTCTTACATGATCCCATGATGCGACGGATTCTAACTGGCTTACCCCTGGCCCTTGTTGTTGTGTACCTGATTGTCCAGGGCCGTGAATGGCTGTTTACTCTGGCGGTCCTGACCACCGTGATGATCAGCCTCCAGGAGTATTTCCACATCAGCCGGGAGGCGGGCCTGGGCGGATGGCCCTGGATGGGTTATGCGGGGGCGGGACTCCTTTGCCTGGGCCAGCTTATTGCCTTGCATCGTCCGGCTTTCAGCCTATCGGCACTGCTGCTTTTGCTGGTCCTGTCCATTCCGGTTGCCGGTCTTGCTACGGTCTCTGACCTGAAGAAGTACTCAGGCGGGGTAGCTTCCACCCTGCTCGGTGTTCTGTATGTTGGATTTGCCTTTTCATGGATCATTCCTCTCCGGTTTCGAGACCCGGCAATCGGTAAGTGCCTGACCATCCTGCTGTTCCTGGTGGTGTGGGCGGGAGACATTTTTGCCTATGCCGTCGGACGAATGATGGGGAGAACCCCCCTGGCAAGGACCATTTCACCGAAAAAGACCGTCGAGGGAGCCATTGCGGGGCTCGCCGGAGGCATTCTGGTGGCCTGGGGCTTTTCACACTGGTTTTGGCAGACAGGCGACCAAAAAACAGTTATCCTGATAGGAGGCATAGTCGCTCTGGCCGGACAGGCCGGCGACCTCGTGGAATCTGCCCTTAAGCGGGCTGCCAACCTGAAGGATTCGGGAACGATCCTTCCGGGGCACGGAGGAATGCTCGACCGGATTGACAGCCTCTTGTTTGCCGCCCCGACCCTGTGGTTGGTGTGGCATCTAAAGGACTTTTGGCATTGATAAAGGGATTGTGCATTCTGGGTTCGACCGGTTCGATCGGTCAGAACTGCCTGAACGTTATCAGGGGACGCGAGGACCTCTTTCGTGTCGTGGCGCTTTCAGCAGGCAGGAACTTGGAGGTTCTGGCCGCTCAGGTTGCGGAGTTCCGGCCCCCTGTGGCCGTCGTGGCTGAGGCGGACTCGATCCCTTCGTTCCGTGACTGTCTCCAACGACTGGGCTTCCATGAAAACCTCAAGATTTTAGCCGGCACCGAGGGCCAGGTTGAAGCCGTCAATCATCCCGAGGTCAGTTTTGTTGTCGCGGCCTCCCACGGCACCACCGGACTGGTGGCGGTGTACGAGGCCATCTGTGCCGGAAAGGCAGTAGGGCTGGCCAACAAGGAAGTCATGGTGGTGGCTGGCGAGCTGGTCACCCGCACCGCGCGCGATCGAGGAGTGGACGTTCTTCCGATTGATAGCGAGCATTGCGCAATCCACCAATGTTTGAGGTCCGGCGCCCACCAGGAAGTCCGCAGGCTGATTCTGACGGGGTCTGGCGGGCCGTTCCTCAAAACCCCCCGCAAACAGCTGGAAATGGTAACACCTGAGCTGGCGCTGAAACATCCGGTGTGGAAGATGGGAGGCAGGATCACCATTGATTCCGCCACCTTGATGAACAAGGGCCTTGAAATCATAGAGGCCCGTTGGCTCTTCGGCTTTCCGTCAAGCCAGATTGACGTCATGATCCATCCGGAATCCATCATCCATTCCATGATTGAGTTCTGTGACGGTTCGGTGATGGCACAGCTTTCCGTGGCCGATATGCGGCTTCCCATCCAATACGCCCTGACATATCCCGAACGCATGGATGCTGACGGGTACCTGCCGCTGCTGGATCTGATTGCGGCCGGGAGCCTGCATTTTCGGGAGCCGGATGGACGCCGGTTTCCGTGCCTGGAGCTGGGGAGGGCTGCGCTGGAACAGGGCGGGTTGATGCCCTGCGCCCTGAACGCCGCAGATGAAGTGGCCGTGGAGGCATTTCTAAGGGGTGAACTCCGTTTTCCCGATATTCCACGTGTGATTGAAAAAGTGATGCGCGAGACTCCTGTGAGTCATCCAAAAACAATGGAAGATGTTTTGGAAAGCGATCGACAGGCCCGGTTGTGTGCGCGCGAATCGGTGGCCTCGATGACGCATCCGTACACGGTTGTGTGAACTGGAGAAAGGCTTAGTATATGGTTTCAAGTTTCCTCACTGACGCCGTTGTCGTCGTCGTGGTCCTGGGAGTAATGGTGTTCGTTCATGAAGCAGGCCACTTTCTGGCGGCCAAGGCTTTCGGCGTGCGGGTCCTGACCTTTTCGCTGGGTTTCGGTAAGCGGATTTTTGGATTTGAGCGAAGTGGGACCGATTACCGGGTGAGCATCCTGCCGCTTGGCGGGTACGTCAAAATGGCCGGCGACGACCCCACGGCTGTCCTGAGTGGTGACCCAGGTGAGTTTCTCGGGCGCCCCCGCTGGCAGCGGTTCGTCATCATTCTGATGGGCCCCATGATGAATTTTGTGCTGGCAGTGGTGGTTCTTGCCGGACTTTACATGTTTCACTTCCAGAAGCCGGCCTATGAAGACCAGCCTGTTCTGATAGGCGCCGTCGACTCTGACTCGGCCGCAGCAGAAGCGGGGCTCCAGCCGGGCGACCGTGTCGTCCAGTTTGACGGAATCAGGAATCCCAGATGGCATGACATTAAGTTCAAAGTCCTTACCGGCGCGGACCATCCCATTCCTCTTACGATTGAACGCGGCAGCCAGACCTTGCACATGAGCCTCACTCCACATACAGATGGCCCCGATGGCGCGGGCGTGGCCGGCTGGTACCCGTACGTCCCCCTGGTGATAGACAAAGCGGAACCCGGCCAGCCTGCAAGCGATGTGGGATTGAGGTCAGGAGACATGATTGTCGGCATGGACGGCAATCCCATCTATTACTGGGCGCTGATTGTTCAGGACCTTAGGGACGGCAAAGGCAAACCTGTTGACCTTACTATCCAGCGTGACGGGAAGGAATTTCAGGTGCACGTGAAGCCGGCGTACACGGACGTGATGGGGCTGAAGACTTGGCGGATTGGCGTGACGATTCGGCAGACTGAGTTTGTCATCCGCAGACTGCCGCCGGGAACGGCGGTTGAATACGCCGTCAGGGCGAATTACCGGAATCTCGTGGAAACTTTTGATGTGCTGGGAAAGATCGTTACCCGCAGGATGTCAACTAAGTCGCTTGCCGGGCCCATTGGAATCGCCCAGATATCCGGAGAAGCCTACCGCCGGGGAATCGCTGACCTTCTGCTTTTTGTTTCTTTCATCAGCCTTCAGCTGGGCATTGTTAACCTTCTGCCCATCCCAGTGATGGACGGCGGGCACATCTTTATGCTGGCGATAGAGGGCCTGATGCGGCGCGACCTGAGCCTTGCGGTCAAGGAGCGAGTAATCCAGGTAGGAGTGGTGCTGATCGTCCTCCTCTTTGTTTTTGTGATGTATAACGATATTATGAAGACTTTGCGTCCCTCCTGATTGCAGGCAGGTGACGCAGTCCGAATTTCAAGCAGGGGCATCTAACTGTGAACT
>DATLWV010000346.1:0-16609 GCA_035576145.1 Terriglobia bacterium | reverse complement strand
CTACATCGTGAACTGGTGCCCGCGGTGTGGCACGGCGGTGAGTGACCTGGAAGTTGCTCATGAAGAGCGCGCCGGCAAGCTGTGGTACATCCGATATCCGTTTGAAAACGGCAGCGGCTACGTGACCGTCGCCACAACTCGCCCGGAAACCATGCTGGGTGATACGGCCGTGGCGGTCAATCCATCGGATGAGCGGTATCGCGCTGCTGTCGGCCGACAACTGGTGTTGCCGCTGCTCAAGCGCGTGATACCCATCGTCGCTGACGATTTTGTCGATCCCACGTTCGGGACGGGGGCCGTGAAGGTCACCCCGGCTCACGATCCCAACGACTTCGCCATCGCCAGCCGTCATAACCTGCCGCAGTTGAAGGTTTTGGATGAAGAAGCTCGCATGACGGAAGCAGCCGGCCCTTACCAGGGTCTCGACCGATACAAGGCCCGTGAGCAGGTGTTGGGCGACCTTCGGGCGGCCGGTCTGCTGGAAAAGGAAGATGACTACGCTTTGAACGTGGGCATTTGCAGCCGCTGCAAGACCGTGGTTGAGCCAATCCTCTCAAAACAATGGTTCATGAAGATGCAGCCGCTGGCTCAGCCTGCCATCCGCGCGGTGGAGGAAGGCCGCATCAGGATCGTTCCTGAGAACTATCGCAAGATTTATCTGGACTGGATGTACAACATCCATGACTGGTGTATTTCGCGGCAGCTCTGGTGGGGCCACCGGATTCCCGTCTGGACCTGCAGGCAATGCGGTGAGGTGATGGTCTCTGAAGAATCCCCGGGAACGTGCTCAAAATGCGCAGGAGGTTCCCTTCATCCTGAAACTGACGTGCTCGATACCTGGTTCAGTTCGGCCTTGTGGCCGTTCGCTACGCTGGGCTGGCCTGAGGACACGGACGACCTGCGGCGCTATTATCCCACCGACCTGATGATTATGGGCTTTGACATCCTGTTCTTCTGGGGCGCGCGCATGATCATGATGGGCCTGAAATTCACGGATGATGTGCCGTTCCGCGAGCTCTACATCCATGCGCTGGTCCGCGACGCCGAGCGCCAGAAGATGTCAAAGACCAAGGGCAATGTGATTGATCCCCTTGAGGTGACGGAACAGTACGGAACGGATGCCGTGCGCTTTGCGCTGGCCATCAGCGCCGCACCGGGCACGGACATTGCTTTCAGCTACGACAAGATTGAGTCGTACCGTAACTTTGCCAACAAGATCTGGAATGCCTCGCGTTTTATAGTGATGAACCTCCAGAAACTTGCTCCGGAGGTCCGCAATCGCGTGTCAGCCGCGACGGAAGCGGCTTCAAAAGACGGCTTTGAGCCGTTGCCCACTGATCCCACCCTGGCCCTCGCAGACCAATGGATGTTTTCACGCCTAGCAACGATCACAAAGGAAATGGAAGAGGCGTTTGCCGACTACCGCTTCCACGAAGCTTCTTACAAGGTATACCACTTCTTCTGGCACGAATTCTGTGACTGGTACCTGGAATGGATTAAACCGGAAATAACAAGGACCCTGGGCCCGGAAGATTCGTGCAACGCCTGGGCGAATCTCCTGCTGGTTTTCGAATCGTCGCTTCATCTTCTGCACCCCTTCATGCCGTTCATCACGGAAGAACTCTGGCACCGTCTGCCCAACCGTGGTGATGAGGTTTCCATATCCATCACGCCATTTGCGCTGGTAAGCGAGCAGGCCGCGAATTCGAGCGCGGAAAGCGATTTTGAGAATATCCGCAGCCTGGTGGTTGCAGTGCGTAACGCTAAAGCAGAAGTGGGGCTGCAAAAGGAAAAGGTGTCGGCGCGGGCGGCGAGTGAGGATGCGGCGATTCTCAGCCTCTTCAACACCCACCGGCAGACCATCCTGATGCTGGCCGGCCTTGAGGCGCTGGAGGTGACTTCCGGGCGGCTCGAAGCTGGCATCCACGTGACCTCGGCATTTGAATTCCAGCTGATCTACGAAAAGCAGGTTGACCATGATGCCGAGCGTTCGCGCCTCACCAAAGAGAGGGAAAAGCTGGAGGCGGCAATATCCCGGGTAAAAAAGCAGCTTGGAAATCGAAACTTTCTGGACCGTGCGCCCGAAGATGTTGTTCGCAAAACCGAAAACCATCGCACCGACCTTGAAACTCAGTTCCAGAAAGTCGTCGAGTCTCTCGAAAGGCTGGGATGACTGCGTGGCGGAAGTAAACAAAGGAATCCCAGTTTCGCTGGACGAAATAGTCCACGGCCTTCCCGTCCAGAAGGTCCGTAAGATCATTTCTCTCGCCTTGGCCGAGGATTTTGGCGAGGGCGACCTGACCACCAGCCTTACTGTTCCTGAAAACACGAAAGCGCGGGGAATTTTCTATTCCAAGCAGCCTCTCGTTGTGGCCGGGCTCCCCGTCGCCGAGGAAGTTTTTCGAATGTTGGAGCCGGATTACTTGTGGGACGCCGTAATATGGGATGGCACGGAAGTTCCCGCAGGCCAGCCGCTGGCCAGGGTGGAAGGAAGAGCCGTCACCGTGCTTTCCGGCGAACGCGTTGCCTTGAATTTCCTTCAGCGGCTGAGCGGCGTGGCAACACTTACGCGGAAATTCAAAGACCAGCTTCGAGGATTTAAAACGGAATTGCTGGATACCCGCAAGACCACTCCCGGCCTTCGCATTCTTGAAAAGTATGCCGTCCGAATGGGTGGCGGAACGAACCATCGGATGGGGCTTGACGACGGGATCCTCATCAAGAACAACCACATCGCAATGGCGGGTGGCATCGGTCCTGCGGTTGAAAGAGTGCGACACGAACGGCCGGCTGGAATGCCGATTGAGATTGAAATCCGGACACGGGAAGAACTTGGAGAAGCGATCGCTGCTGGAGCGGATATCACACTGCTGGACAACATGTCGCCAAACGAAGTTGCGGATTGTGTCAGCTTTGCCCGCGGCCGCGTGCTGCTGGAAGTATCGGGCGGCGTGAGCCTTGAAGATATCCGCGCTTACGCAGAGACGGGAGTCGACAGAATTTCCGTCGGCGCGCTGACTCACTCGGCTCCAGCCGTCGATATCAATTTCTTGATCGAGCCCTTATAAGTGGAATCGGCGCACTTTGGTGCCTGAGTGGCTTTGCGATTGAGTATTTGGTCCGTGCGCTAAAGGGGAAACGCGTGACCACCGGAACCACAGATCACAAGATTGATCGCCTGGTCCACCTGCTGGTCAAGAACGCGACGGTGGTGGTCCCCGGGCCCAAGATCGCCTCGGAGATTGGCGTTTCACGGTCAACTGTGTGGGAATGGATCGAAAAGCTGCGGGCGCTGGGCGTTGCCATCAAGGGACATCCAAGGCACGGCTACCAGCTTGAGAAATTGCCGGACATCCTGATGCCGTGCCTGGTCCGGGCCGAACTTCCGCATGGAGAAATCGGGCACAAGGTCATCCATTACTTCCGCACCGAATCAACAAACGGCGTTGCGCTCGGACTGGACGCGCAAACCGGTCCTCATGGCACGGTCGTCATTGCAGAGGAGCAGACGGCCGGGCGTGGGCGGCTGGGACGAAACTGGTACTCTGAAAAGTCGAGCGGGATCTATGCTTCGATAATACTGCGGCCGCCGCTGTCTCCGGCGGCTGCGCCCATCCTGACTCTTCTTGCCGGTGTTGCCGCCCACAACGCTGTCCGCTCGGTCACTGGCCTTGCTGCTGATATCCGATGGCCGAACGACGTGCTGGTCGATGGCAAAAAGGTTTGTGGAATTCTCACAGAGATGAAAGCCGAAGTTGACCGGCTTCACATGGTAGTGGTCGGAATCGGGATCAACGTAAATCACGGATCGATGCCGGAAGAGCTTCGCGAGATCGCAACGTCGCTTTCGCTCGAAGGCGGCCGTCACTATTCACGACTGCATATACTTGCCGAATTGCTTCGCGGTGTGGACCGTTACTATCATATGCTCTTGAAGGAAGGCAACGCAGCCATTGTCAGGGAGTGGTCAGCAGCATCAAGTTATGCTGAAGGAAAAAGCATTCGTGTTAAAGCCGGTGAATGCGAGTACTCCGGTGCCACCGCGGGTCTGGACGCGAGCGGTGGGTTGAAGATCCGCAGGGACGACGGCAGGCAGGAGTTGCTGGTGGCCGGTGAGATTACTGAACTGAGATAGGCGTGGGTTTGAGGCTTCTATCCAGAATGCTTCATGTAGGGCAGGCACACTATGCTTTTCGTTATCGATGTTGGCAACACGAACACAAGCCTCGGGGTTTTCAAAGACCGCGATTTGCTCGCCCAATGGCGCCTTTCCACCAATCGTGACCAGACCGCCGACGAGTACGGCATCCTCAGCCGGAACCTTTTCACCCTGGACGGAATCCAGCCTGGCGAGATCAAGGCCATGATGGTGTCGAGCGTGGTTCCCACGCTAAATCCGGTGATTCAAGAGATGGGAGAACGCTACTTTCATCTCAAGCCGTATTTTCTTGGCCCCGGAATGCGGACCGGAATGGCCATCCACTACGACAACCCGCTGGAAGTGGGGGCGGACCGCATTGCAGACAGTGTGGCGGCGTTTGAAAAATACGGCGGCCCGTGCATTGTGGTGGATTTCGGTACCGCCATCACCTTCGATGCCGTCTCGGAGAAAGGCGAATATCTGGGAGGGGTGATTGCGCCGGGGATCGGCATTTCATCGGAGGCGCTGTTTGCTCGCGCGGCCCGGCTGCCACGCGTCGAGATACGCGAGCCCGAGCGCGTTATCGGCACCAATACCGTTTCAAGCATGCAGTCGGGACTTTTTTACGGGTCCGTGGGACTGGTGGACGGTGTTCTTGACCGTATGTGCGCCGTGATGGGTCCTAAAACACGGGTGATTGCTACGGGCGGCCAGGCGGGCTTTCTTGCTTCTGCATTGAAACACAAGCCTCCTGTGGATCCGTTCCTGACTCTTGAAGGGCTTCGGATCATCTACGAACGGAATCTTGCAGCGACTCATCGCAAATAGCATTGGAAAATTATTTCAATTACTTCACCGAAATTGAAGAGTGCTTCCAGCGGGCGCGTGGTTCCACAACTCTGCTTTCTACTCTGGACTGGGCGCTCATTGAGTCCTGGAAGGAAGCAGACATTCCGCTGGAAGCCGTGCTGACCGGGATTGAGCGTACTTTTGAGAAGTACCACAAGCGGCCAAAGAGGTTCCGGAAGGTCAATAGTCTGACCTATTGCTCGCAGGAGGTTCTGCGCGCTGCCGAAGAAGCCGACAGGGCCGAGGCTGGTGCTGCTCGAGAAAAAATGGTCCCGGACGAACCGGTTTTTGCAAAGAACGACATCGTCGCTTTTCTCAATCGCAACCGAGACGTCCTTGAGCAGGCTGCGACAGCGCAGCAGGCTGAGGGCCAAAGCGTTCTGGCGCAGGATTTCCTTGAGGCAGCAAAAACGCTTGGTGAAATTGCAGCCGGAGATGCGGATTGGGAAACCGACCCCGAAAACCTTGAGCGCCAATTGACAGCCCTGGAAGACAAACTTTCTGCTTCGCTTACCCGGGCAGCCCCCGTCGAATTGCTCACCGCCTTCCGGACGGAAATGGACCGGGCTATGGCCCCTTACCGGAGAAATCTCGGGAGGGGTGAGACGGAGTCATTGGAGAGACAATTCACCAAGAAGGGCCTTTTTGAGCACTACAATCTTCCCCGGTTGAGTTTGTTTTATTTGTAAAGCTCTCGAGTGATTTGTTTCTCCGGCCTGGCTGGGAGCCTTCGAGAGTCCTGCTAAAGGATGATCCGTGCCGTTTGAATTTTCCCCGCAAAAACTCGTGTACGGCGGCCAAGCCCTCGGCCATGACAAAGGACGCGCCGTTCTGGTACCGCGCGCTCTGCCGGGCGAGCGGCTCGAAGTTGAAACGGTACGCGTTGCCAAGGGCGTGGTCCATGCCAGACCCTTGCGCATCCTGCAAGCAGCGCCGGAGCGCGTCAGCCCGCCGTGCCGCTATTTCGGCCGGTGCGGCGGGTGCCACTACCAGCACATGGATGTCGAACACCAGCTGCGATGGAAGTCGGAGATTATCCGCGAAACGCTGCAGAGAATTGGAAAGATCACATGGGACAGAGACATCACCGTCCGACAGGCGAGGCCCTGGAATTATCGCAACCAAGCCCAACTGAAGATCGTCGCAAACGAAGCCGGCGAAATTGAGCTTGGGTTTTTCGAGAGTGAGTCCCATCAGATTGTTCCCATCGACGAATGCCTGATTCTATCGCCCCTTCTGAACCAGGTGCTCGGGCAGATTCGCCGGCCAGAGTATCTTGCCAGGTTGCGTGGATGCCTGGAAGTTGAGTTGCAGGCCGATGATCAGGACGGTGGGGTCCGGATCACCTTCCACGGAAAACCCGAAGCAGGCGAGCCCGAACTCCTGGCCAAGGACATAATACGGGAAGTTGAAGGCGTTGGGGCCGTGGCTTATCTTGACAAGCGGAACTCGGAGGTGTTCGGGCAGCCAGATTTCATTTACCAGGTGGGGGAGTTCAAGTATCAACTCAGCCCCGGCGCTTTCTTTCAGTCATCGCGCTACCTTTTGCCGGAGCTTGTCAGCGCCGTGACGGAAACAGCGTCCGGTGATCTTGCGCTCGATCTCTACGCAGGCGTGGGATTGTTCACTCTCCCACTCGCCCGACGCTTCGGGCAGGTAATCGGCGTGGAATCGCATCCGGCGGCATCGCGCGACCTTAAGGCGAACGCTGCAAGCCACGGATTGGAGAACGTCCGCACAGTGGGACAGCCGGCCGCCGACTTCCTTCGCCGCTTTGCGCAGACCCAGCCGGACCTGGTGGTTCTTGATCCGCCCCGATGCGGAGCCGAAAAATCCACGCTGAAATATCTGGTTGATTTGCAGCCGCCTCGTGTTCATTATGTTGCGTGTCATCCGCCCACCTGGGCGCGTGACCTGTCTTATTTGCTCAATGCGAATTATCGCTTGGAAGGGGTTGAGATGTTCGACTGCTTCCCGCACACCTTTCACATCGAGTGTCTGGCGCGCCTTGTTCGCCAGGACAAGGCTTCTTGATGAAGAGCCCCTTGCTGCTTCTGGCCACTTGTTTTGCGCTCGGGATTCTGGCAACGCATAAGCTCGCGCCTGATTTTCACACGACCTCCCTGTTGCTTGCCGCCGCTTCAGCCTGCCTTCTGCTGGGCCTAGTTTCCCTTCGCCGAGGCCGGATTCCACTGTCAGCCTGCATGGCGCTTGCTGGTTTTCTTCTTGCAGGAATGGCTGCCGGCGTCGGTTTTCAATATCGCTTCCTGCCCAACGATATTCACTATCTCTCTGGCTGGGGCGTGGACGTGAACAGGGATGTTGTGACCGAAGGAGTTATTGTCAGCAACCCTATTCGCGGGCATAACAGTTTCAGGTTTGACCTTGAGTGCAGGAGGATAGAACGCGACGGCGAATGGCGAAATGTGCGGGGAAAAATCCAAGCTCGGTTGTTCACTCCCGCCAATGTTCAAAGTTGGGCGGCTGTCGAGTCGCTGGACCTCTGGTATGGCAACCTGATTCGGGCACCGGTCAGGTTTGAAAAGCCCTACGTTTACCAGAATCCCGGGAGCTTCGATTTTCGCTGGTGGCTTGAAGCCGTCAACGATATTTCCTGGGAAGGCAACATCAGGAATCCACGAGTAGTGCAGAAGCTTTCGGATTCCCAGGCCTCACGTTTCTCGATGCTTGTTGCGAATGTCCGGTCGCGCCTGCTGCGAGGAATTGACCGCCTGTACCCATCGTGGTCACCCGAAGGACGCGTAGGCGCCGTGCTGAAAGCGGTCCTTCTGGGTGATCGTTCATCGCTCGACTCGGGAACTGTGGAAAATTTCCGGCAATCGGGCTTGTATCACCTGCTGGTGATTTCCGGCCTGCATGTGGGACTGCTGGCATCAGTGATTCTCTTCTTCCTTTACCTCCTGCGAGTGGGAGAAACATGGCGGGCGGCGTGGCTCCTGATTTTCCTGGGAACCTATTCGCTCTTGGTCGAGCAGCGGGCTCCCACGTTGCGCGCTTCGCTGATGATCGCGGCGTATCTTCTGGCGCGATATCTTTACCGCGACCGGTCGGCATTGAACGCCGTGGGGCTCGCGGCGCTTATATTGCTGTTCCACAGGCCTGCCTGGGTTTTTGAAGCTGGCTTTGCGCTCTCTTTTTCAGCTGCTCTTTTGATTGCCGGGCTGGCTCTACCAATTCTTCAGCGCACCACAATTCCCTACCGGAGCGCCCTGTTTCACCTGAAAGACCTGGACCGTGACATCAATTTGGCCCCGCGCCATGCCCAATTCCGGGTGGAGCTTCGCATGATCATCGGCTGGCTCAAAACAAAATGGTCCACACTGCAAAGGCACTCGGCGTTTTGCGAGCACATTGTTACCACGCCGTTTCGAATTGCACTTTGGGCCATTGACCTGGTGTTGTTCTCGGCGATTATCCAGGTGGGACTCCTGATGCCAATGGCGGAGACCTTCCACAGAATTACTATCGTTGGAATTGGGTTGAATACACTTGCTTTTCCCTTGATGACTTTGCTGCTCGCCCTGGCTGTGCCTACGGTTATTCTTGCTGCTACGTTTCCGATTCTTGCCGTTCTTCCCGGGAAATTGCTGTTCTTGTTCACAAGTGGGCTGCTGGCTCTGACCGAATTCCGGGGCGAACCTCTCTGGATGTCTTACCGAATCCCCGGCCCGCCCACGTGGGTTGCCGTAGGTTTCGCGGCTGCGGCAATCGCCATCGCCATGACTCTGGGACGCAGCAGGCGTGCTTTGGTCGTCTTCGTCTGCTTGTTCATAACGTTCGCCGTGTTGGTGGTTTCGTACCCATTTGCACCAGGAATCCGGAAAGGTTTGCTTGAGGTGACGGCACTTGATTGCGGCCGCGGTGAAGCCGTCTTAAGTGTGCTGCCTGATGGCACGACTCTCCTGGTGGATGCAGGAGGCCGGGGCCATTTTGGCCCGGACCTCGGGCGGTGGAACCCCGGCGAAGAGATTGTTTCTCCGTACCTGTGGTCGCGCGGCATCAAGAAAATCGATGTGGCGGTTCTCGGCGGAGGAAGCGATGAAAACGTCGACGCCATGGCGGCGATTCTGCGCAACTTCAGGGTCGGCGAATTGTGGCGAAGCCCGGAGATTTCGGGTCCGGAGACTCTCCTGCTGATTCAGGCGGCGCGAGAACGCGGCGTTCGAATTCGGGACTTAGCGGCGAATAGCGGCAAGGACCCGGGCGCCACAGAAATTCAAGTGCTATGGCCCCGCCTTGCTTTCGGCAGCGCAGACCTGCCTTTTCGTGACAGGTCCCCTGTGCTGCGCATTATGGGTCCGACCGGGAGCGTCCTTTTGCGTGGTAACACGGATGAAAAGGTGGAGCACATTCTGGCGGAATCGGGGAGCGAACTTTCCAGCACCGTGCTGGAATCTTCTCGCCCCCTGTCAGAAATCGTTTCTCAAAAGAAATTTGTGGCGCTGGTCAAACCGGTGGTTGTGTTGCAAACTGGCGGTAATGACAAGGCCCAACAGGTGAGAACGTATTTACGCACCGAAATTCCGGGATCTGCCGGAGTGCCAGTGTTCACAACTGTGAACGACGGGGCGGTTACCATCGACATAAAAAGATCATCTCTCACAGTCCATTGCTACGGGACTTCCCGGCAATTCAGGTTGCCACGTCCCGAAGGCCGCGCCAGGAGCTCATCAGGCCTATAATATTGTTCTGGGGTGCAGCACTCTGGTGGGGTGATCTTGGCGACCGAGGCGGAAATCCAGGAAGAAGCCAGGAAGGTCCGGCGACTTCAGCTGGTGATGGACCTGGTGATGAGCACGCTCCAGCAGGAGGACATGCCTGTTGAGGATGCCTCCGAGTTGGTCGCGGCGACCCGCCAGTTTGCCCTCAATCTTTTCCCCGACAAAGGCCACACCTTTGACCTCATCTACCGGCCCCGATTGCAGCGCATCTTGTCTGAGAAATACAAAATTATTTGAGAGCCGCCGCACTTTGATCCTTCTCTGTTTTTTCGGAAGGGGAGTAGCCGGGCGGAGCGGGAGAAATTGAGGTCAGCGTGCCCGTAATGGCGCCGAGTTTGAGCGAGGCCCTGATTCGCAACGGAAAGTGATACTGATCATCGCTAAACCAGATTACAATTTTTCCTTTCTTATTCTCGTAGAGATTTCCGAAAACAGAAGGTTCCACCCGCAAGGCTTCGCGTTCCCCCAGCGGGGTCTGGATCTTCTTCCGTCCTGTAATTGCCGCCACCACCACCTTGGTTTTTGAGCCGTCGTTGATTGCAAGTTTGACTTCATTGCCCACCCGTAAAGGCTGGCTGCGAACATAGTAGAAAGCTGTAATGATGTCCTGGGCACATGGCGGGATCTCGTGTTCATCGTGCTTTGGAGGATTGTCACGGTCCACATCATGCTCATCCAAAATCGCCAGCCCCCGGTGCGGGTCGAATGTGATCTTGGTGATCTTGTGGCGGCGGCCTTCGTTGATCTGTTTGGAGATCTGGATGGAACAGAGCGTCTCCGGATTGAAGACGGACTTGAATTCGTCCTGGACTTTATACAACAGTGAGACGAACCCTTGGGAATCGGCAGTGGTTGTGACCGTGTAGGAGTCGCCTGGGCCGTTCTTGTCCCGGCTGAGTGTGGCTGTGAGTTTTCCTGCAGGGAAGACAGACCAGTTGACATCGTAGGTCAATGTCTCGCCGGGCCGGAAGGGTTGCGGTTTACTTTGGGATGACTGCGCGACGCCGTTCGACGCACCCATGGCGAGGAAGACGATGGCAAGCGCAATACAGGTCCGGCAAAGTTTCATACCTGATTTAGACGCACCTCATCGTTAAAAGGCAACCTGCGCCTATCTCTAACGTAACAGAATCTTTACGATCAGGAAAATGACGCCAGCCAGGTAGCCAAGCGCAGCTTCATACTCGCGATTCCTGCGATAGCGTTTCCATTCAAACTTTGTGCGCGAAGGTTTAAGAGGTGTTCGAAAGGGGAAAAACACCGGGACGGCGGCGGCGTGGCGGTCAAATTCCTGTCCGAAACGCCGGCGCAGGTTTCTCTCTTCGCGGCGCATCACAGGGCCATAGACTGCCAGGAAAAAGACGACAAACACCACACCCAGCACCCACTGCGCGCCGGCCAGCACCAGACCGATGCCGATCAGCAAGCTGCCCAGATACAAGGGGTTGCGCGTATAACCGTAAGGACCGCCGGTGGCTAGGCTCTGGTCTTTTTCCAGGTGCCCGGCGGCGTAAGCCCGGATTCCCAACCCCACGAGGGCCACCATCGAACCGGTGACCAGCAGCGGCACTGTCGGCTGCGCGAAAATAAGATACGCAATGCCCAGCGCAAATCCAAACGGCACGCGCCACCGAGCTACGAAGGCTGAAAAGTCCTTACCCATTTCCTTGTCCCAGGCGGTGAAGCGCCGCTTCCACCACGGTTTCAACGCTTACTCCTTCGAGATAATTCAAGTGCTTGGAATGTCCCGTTTGTTTCGCCTGCCTGGGGCCGCAAAGGATAATGTCCGCTTTGTTGAAAGGGCCGTTCCGCTCGGGAGTGTTGCGCGGATCGGCGGCATTAAACAGGGCAACAATCGGTGTTCCGACGGCTGCCGCAAGATGAAGCGGCCCTGTATCCCCGCCGATCAGGAGCTTCGCTTCCCGCGCCAGCGCAATAAACTGCAGCAAAGTGGACGGAAACCACTTTGCGCTGCCAGCATTGGCGCCGCTGAGGATTTCACTTGCCACGTCCTCTTCCTGCGGCGAACCTGTTACCAGGATGTCCAGCGGGGCCTTGCCGGCCAGCTTGGCAATCAGCTCAGCGTAGTGCTCCGGCGGCCATCGCTTGGATTTCCATCCGCCGCCGGGGTTGACGATCATGAATTCCTTTGTCCCCAGTCGCTGGAGTTCCGCGCGGACAGCTTCCCTGTCCTGAGGACGATCGGGCAGTGGAAATTCCCAAGTGGAGGACTGAGCTCCCAGCGTTTCAACCAGAGACAGGTTGATTTCAATAATGTGCGTGCGGCCTTTGGGGGAAACGCGCTGCGTGTAAAGCGCCGCGGCCAGGGGTTCTCGCAGCGACCCCCTTGCCAGGCCGATGCGCTTTTGTGAATGGCTCAGGCGCGCAAATATGGCGGACTTCATCAGGCCCTGGAAATCGATCGCCGCGTCATACTGGTATTCACGAAGCGTCTCAAAGCCCTGCATGATTTCGGCCATCACTCTGCCGGATGCCGGGTCCTTCCTCCAGCCGAGAGTGTCCAGCCTGATCACGCGGCTCACAAAGGGATTTGCGGCAAGAAGTTCCGAAAAGCGGCTTTCGACCACCCAGTGGATCTCCGCCTGCGGATGCGCGCGGCCCAGCGCGGCCACGGCCGGCAGGGTGTGGACGATGTCTCCGATGGAGCTGAGACGGATGACTAGGAAACGCTGACGGGATTCCGGCATCTTCTTTCAGTTCGAAGTGGATAATGCGTGAGGACGGCGACCCTGCATCGATCATCCGTTCCGCGGCGCTATTTTTCCACTTTGTTTTGCTGGGCGATCCGGGCCAACACATCACGGGTCGAATGGTCTTTCGGATCGCCGACTATGACAACACGGCCTCCCCAGCTCCGGACAACCTCCCGTTCCGGGACGGTGACCTCCGTGTAGTCGGTCCCTTTACAATGAACGTCAGGCCGCAGATCGCGCAGGATGTTCTCAGCCGTCACATCATCAAAGATGGCCACGTAATCGACGCATTCCATCGCCGCGAGCAGTTCCGCGCGCGCATCTTCGGGCAGCAACGGCCGCCCCTCGCCTTTCAACTGTTGTACGGAGCTGTCACTGTTCACGCCCACCACCAGCACGTCGCCCTGCTGCCGGGCGCCCTCAAGATACCGGACATGTCCCACGTGGAAGAGGTCAAAGCAGCCGTTAGCAAACACGACCTTCCGCCCCTCCTTCCGCAGGCGCTCGCCCAGCGCCGCAACTTCAGACCGGGGAACCACCTTGCCCGTCATGCGTTCCGTATGGCCTCCTTCAGTTCCCGGGCCGTGACGGTGGCCGTTCCGCGTTTCATCACCACAAGGCCGCCCGCGCAATTCGCCAGCAGGGCGGCGACGGGAAAATCGGCGCCCGCCGCAATCGCCAGCGTAAAGGCCGCCACCACCGTATCGCCCGCGCCCGTGACGTCAACGGCCTGGTCGGAGCCAAACACCGGAATCATCTGCGGCTTCCTGCCCGTCTGAAACAGGGCCATTCCATCGCGGCCGCGCGTAATCAGGAGGGCTTTCAGTGATTGCTGTTCGAGCATGGTGCGTCCGAGTTCATAGAGCAGGTCAACATTGTTCCCGATGGTCCTGCCAAAAACCGCTTCCACTTCGGGCTCATTGGGAGTGGCGGCCGTGACCTGCGAGTAGCTCTCAAGGGTGTAGCGTGAATCTACCACGATGGGCAAACGGCTGTTTCCTATTCGGCGCTGGAGCGACGCAACTGCGCCGGCGTCCGTCGCTCCGTAACCGTAATCCGCAATCAGCAGGCCCGTCCTGCCGTTCAGCAAGCGAGCGGCCTTCCGGCTGACGCGCTTTCGCAATTCCTTCCGGTTGTCTTCCGGAGGCTCGCGGTCAATGCGAACAATCTGTTGCCGCTGCCAGTGGCTCAGGCCTCCGAGGATGCGCGACTTGGTCGGCGTTGTGTAGCCCTGGACGCGAAGAAGCCCACGCGTCGAAACGCCTTTGTCCTTGAAATATGCCAGAAGGGCATCGCCGGTGTGGTCATCGCCGATCAGGCCCACCGGCGTTACCCGCGCGCCCAGGTCCGCCAGGTTGTTGGCGGCATTGGCCCCGCCGCCGGGCACAATCCGGCTGTCGCGCTGCTTCAAAATCAGGACCGGCGCCTCGCGCGACACGCGCGCAATTTCACCGTAGATGAATTCGTCGGCGACCATATCGCCCAGCACTACAATATCCTGCCGGGAAAACCGCGCGACGGTTGAGAGCAGCGACGACCGGGATTTGCGCGTGAGGTTCATGAGAGGCTTGATTGGGCCACCGGGTTGGCGTCAGTGGCGGCGTTCAATTCCTGCACGATGAGTTTTGCCGCTTCCAGCAGGTTTTCGGCAATCAGGTCCGGCATGCGCGCCCAGCCCGCGCGACGATATTCATATTCGCCGCGGCCGTAGCCGGTCATCAGCAGGATGGTCCGCGCCCCGATATTGAATCCCATCTGCATGTCACGATAGGTATCGCCCACCACGTAGGAGGCGCCGAGGTCAATCCCAAAACGCTCCGCCGCCTCTTCCGGCATTCCCGTACCCGGCTTCCGGCAGCGGCATTCCTGCCGGTAATCCGCGATCACGGCGCCTGGGTGATGAGGGCAGTGGTAAAACGCGTCGATGCTTGTCCCTGCAGCCTGAAGCGTATCCCGGACCATCTGGTGGACTTGCCCTACAATCTCCTCCGTAAAATATCCCCGTCCTACGCCCGACTGGTTGGTAACAATAATGACCGGAAGCCCCGTGGACTTGAGCATGCGAACCGCTTCCCCCGCGTAAGGATAAATCTTCGCACGGCTGACGTGGTTGATGTAACCCACTTCATCCGTAACGGTGCCGTCGCGGTCCAGAAAAATTGCCGGGCGAAGATTCATTCCGCCGTTCCGTGGCTCGGTATTCTGTTTAGCCGCATTATGATTGTGCTGCTGGTCGTTCATGCGTAATTCCGTATTCCTTGATCAATCCCAGGGCAGTGCGATGGACCTGGTCCACCGTTACACCATTCATGCAGCGAAAGTCGATGGGGCACTCGCGCAACCCGCAAGGGCTGCAGGCAACCGCGTGCTTCACAATTCTGGCCAGTGGGCTGACCGGCCCGGTGGCGGTTTCGTCCGTCGACCCAAAAATGGCGACCAACGGCAGTCCCAGCGCCGCTGCCAGATGCATGGGGCCGGAATCGTTCGTGATCACCAGCCGGCATTGTACCAGCAGCGCCATCAACTGGCGCAGGGTGGTCTCGCCCGTCATGATCGCCGGTGTATGGTTCATGCCGTGAGCGATTTCTTCCGCCAGGGGCTTTTCAGCCGGGGAACCGAAGATTAACACATCTGCGTTGAGCGCCCCAATCAGGCGGTCTGCCAGGTTGGCATACCGGTCCAGCAGCCAGCGCTTGGCAGGGCCGAACGCGGCGCCGGGGGTTAGACCCACCAGAAAGCGGGGCCCGCCCAGTCCCAGGCTTTTCAGCTGCGATGCCGCCCATGCCTTTTCGCCGTTCTCGACCTCCAGATGAATTCTTCGAACCGGCGCAACTCTTTCCACCAGCCCCGCGCGGAACAACAGTTGCAGGTAGTAGTTGCTCTGGTGGCCGTAGAGTGCAGGCGGAGGAACGGGAACGGAATCGGTGAGCAGAACGCCCCGGCCCTCCAGACCGTAGCCGATACGGACGGGAATGCGTGAGCGCCAGGCCATCCAGGCGGCGTGAAAAGCGTTCTGGAAAAGAACGGCCATGTCAAAACGCTCGGCGCGGATCTTTTCCACCAGTTTGGCAAAGCCGCCCGGACCCCGATGTTCAACTGCCGCATCGTACACGATCAACCGGTTGACCGCCGGATGATGGCGATAGAGGTCCGCCACCCAGGGCTTGACCACCAGCACGATTTCAGCAGACGGAAATCGCTCTCGCAGGGCCTCCAGCGCAGGCAGGGACATGACCCCGTCGCCTACCCAGTTGGTTGCGCGAACAAGAATTTTTTCAGGATCCCGGACAGGACTCTTCTGCATAAATCAACCGTCTGCGACCCGGTTGCTCACCCCCGGGGCACAACCTTTGATCCTACCTGTTTTCGCTCGATGCCCGCCAGCAGTACTTGCTCAAATTCTTCAGCTTCGGAAATCTCTGCCTGGATTGCGCAGGCCAACACGGGCAGTTCAAAAACCATTTGAACCTGAAGATTCATCAAGTCTTTTTCGGTGGTGAGCAAAGCAGCTGCCCCCTTTTCGATTGCGACCTTGTTGATGCGGTGAATATCTTCCAGCGTGTACACGTGATGGTCACGGAAGGTGACTTCCGCGACCGGATTCAACCCCCACCGGCGCAGATCCGAAAAGAAAGCCGCAGGGTTGCCGATGGCGCAAAATGCGCAAACCGGCCTGCCGCGATAGGTTTCGGCTTCAATGGCCTTGCCGCTTCCTGAATCGATGAGGCCGCGGAGCCCGGTCGCGCAGCGGAAAACGGGGGCGCGTGAGTTGATCACTTTCACCTGTTTTTCTATTAAGTCCGGGTCGCGGATTTCCGTCCGCGTCAGGACGACCACGTCCGCACGCGCCAGGGCCGAGACAGGCTCACGCAGCCGCCCGGCGGGAAGCACGGCATCGTGAAGAACGTCCTGCGTTACGTCAATGGCGACAAGATCGATGTCACGCTCGAGCGCGAAGTGCTGGAAGCCATCGTCCAGAATATGCACGTCCACACCGAAGCGTTCCTCGGCAAGCTGTCCGGCGCGAAAACGGTCAGCGCAGATAATGACGGGGACTTGCGGCAAGGCGTGGGCCAGTAACGCCGGTTCGTCGCCGGTTGTGCGTGCATCAGGAGCCCTCTCGGGCAGTGGTTCCAGAGCTATCAGGTCAGCTCCGCATTCCC
>DATLWV010000345.1:0-56078 GCA_035576145.1 Terriglobia bacterium | reverse complement strand
ACGGCCCAGAAAAGCGGCTCGATGGCGCCCATGCGGTGGATGAATCCGTGGACGAAGATGGTGGTAATCGTCCCGAAGTCAAACAGGTGCCCCACCAGGTAAATGGTGATGGCATTCACGCCGATGATGGTGAAGAAGAACGCCCAGCGCTTGTAGCCCTTCACGTCGATGATCCAGTAGAAGAGCGCCAGCAGCAGCAGGCTCCAGCCGCCCGCAACCAGGACAAAGGTGCTGGTCCACAGGTTCTTGATGATGGGGAAATTGAAGCTCCAGAGGAAACCTACCAGCAGGCTTGCCAATCCTGCCACAACCAGGCCCAGCGTCTTGCGGTTGGGAGTGTGTTTCGTGCGCAACCACTGGCCCGCCAGTACACCCAGCAGTGTGGTGGCAATGGCGGGGATGGTGGAAAGGATTCCTTCATTGTCTCCCTGGGCAAAGCAGCAATAGGGGCGCGGCAGCAGGTGCCGGTCGATGAAGCTCGCCAGGTTTCCATCCGGTGTCAGCACTCCACTTCCCGCGCCGGGCACGGGAACCAGCATCATCACCAGCCAGTAAACCACCAGGATGCCGCCAAAAAATGCAATCTGGCCGCGAACTTTGGTGTTCATTACGATCAGAGCGGAAAAGAAGTAGCACAGGGCGATCCGCTGCAGGACTCCGGCGATGCGCAGGTGGTGGAAGTTGAAATCGAGCAGGTGGTTATAAACCAGGCCAAGAACGAACAGGATCACCAGGCGGCGGACAATGCGGCGGTAAAGCTGGCCACGGTTGGCGCCCTCTTCCAGGTGCCTGGAAATGGAAAACGGCAGCACCACTCCCACAACAAAAAGGAAGAGCGGAAAAATAAGGTCATAAAAATGAAAGCCGGCCCACTGGACGTGCTCGAACTGCACGCTGAGCAGGTCGGTTGTCGCTCCCGGGCTCATCTTGTGCAGGGCGTGGATGATTTCCTCGCCGCCCGTGATCCAGAACATATCGAAGCCGCGCAGCGCATCGATGGACGCCACCCGTTTTGCAAGAAAAGATTGCTGATTTGGCACGTTGCCCATTGGCACCTCTCACTGACTGTCGTGGACAGCTTAGGGGGGTGGCGCAGACATTGATTCTTAATGTCTGCGAGCGGCGAAACTGAGAGGGGCTGGAATGGCGCGGGGCCACAGGCCGGGCACCACTTCCGCGAAAATCACCCTCACAATCAGAAAACCGGCACCTGCGACCTCTAACGACGCGGTCCGCAGACATCCAACAACGATGTCTGCGCCACCCACCGGATTTCAAAAAAGGGAACAGACTATCGAGAGAGAGAAAATAGCGCGGACTGGGGAAAAAAGAAAGTGGTTTTATAGAAGTTTTGTTCAGGCGCGGGGAGAAGGATTACAAACCACCGGCTGCGTGGCGAAGGTCTGCCCACCCTGCGCGAGAGAACCCTCGTGACAAAGCGACTTGGCCTCGCGAGGTTGAAAGCTGAATTCCGCCAGGACCGGCAGATGGTCTGAGGCGACGAGAGCCCGGCGGCTGCGATGGAGTTCCATGCGATGGAGGTGGAGACTGTCGTCAAAATAAATGTGGTCGAGGCACAGCACCGGCAGGACACACGGGTATGTCCGGCGGCGTGCGGTATGTGAGCGAAGGCCGCGGGCGCCGAAGTGGGCGGAGAGCAGGCGGGTGGCTTCACCCGGAATCCATTCATTGAAGTCGCCCATCACGATCCTCGTCCCGGCAAGTTCCGCATTGCGCAGGATGCGGCGGCTGACCATGTGGCGCGCCTGCTCCCGGCGCTCGAAGTAGGCGGTGCCCAGATGTACGTTGAACAGGTGCAGAACATGCCCGCCGGCCAGACGCACATCGGCCCGGAGCACGCCCCGCGGTTCGCGGCCGCGCGCCGTGATGTCATAATTCCAGAAGCCGAGAACCGGGAAGCGCGAGAGCAGCAGGTTGCCATAGGCCGCTCCGTTGTGCCGCCGGTTTTCACCGAAAGCAGGATGATACCCGAGCGCCTCAGCCACGTAGCGGGCCTGGTCTCCGCTCGAATGCCCGCCGTGCCCCACCACCTCCTGGAGCGCCACAATATCAGCGTCCAGTTCGCCGAGCACCTGGGCGATCCTTTGGGGATGCACACGCTGGTCGAGTCCGCGGCACTTGTGAATGTTGTAGGTGGCTACGCGCAGAGTGTGAGGTTTTCCCGTCTGGCTCGTCATAAGCAGATCACCCCGCCGGCCCGGGCCTGCGGGGATATCTCTATTTTAGATGCGTCAACCGCGCCAATCGATCAAATTCAGTCAAAGATTTTCCCGGCCTCACGGTGATTCAGGGGGCCCGGGCGGGCCACCATCAGCGTCTCCGGGCTCCTCGGCAGACTTCTTCCGCGGGAAGCGCAGCCGCCATGACTGCACCAGGAGCGTGAGCGCCACCCATGCGCCCACAACTGCCAGTACTCCGGCGACGACCCTGGGCAGCAAAATGGCGACTGCCACAAGGCCCAACAGCGTCAGCCCGCCCGACAGCATCAGGGAAGCTTCCGCGGGGCCCAGGACGCGGCTGCTGGTGACGGCGGCGCCCACTGCCTTGCCGAATCGCAGAACTCCCTTGGCCGCCCAGTTGGCACTGCCGCGTGTGGCCCCACGGGGCCTGGAGCGCATCCGGCGCGGCAGGATGGGCCTGGGACTGCGCCTGCCCGACAGGACAATCTCAGTGGCGCGGCTCAGATCATCCAGATACATCGCCTGCATCTCCGCAGCAAATCCTTCGTCTTCTACAATCACGTCGAGTTCCCAGTTGCTGACCCAGCTGGCGATATTCAGATTGGTTGATCCCACGCGGGCCCAGCGGCCGTCTGCGACCGCAGTCTTGGCGTGCAGCATAGGCCCGTTCCACTCGAAGACTCGAACCCCGGCCTCAATCAGAGTCCGGTAGCCGGCGCGAGATATGGCCCGGACGAAAGGCACGTCGGCGGCGCGCGGCAGCATGAGGCGAACGTCCACTCCGTCGGCAGCAGCCGCGCAAAGCGCCTGGACGTAGGACGACGTTCCCACAAAATAAGCGTCGGTCAGCCAGATGGATTCCCGGGCTACGGCGGCAATCAACTGGTCCAGCCGGTAAATCGACGCCACGCCGGGCTGCGTGGCGATTATGCGCAGCGCAACATTTCCAGTTGCTGCCGGGGCAAGGCCGCCGTTCCCCAGGTCGCTTTCAGACAGCGGCACGCCGCAGGCAGCCCAGGTTGACGCGAAGGCCCGTTCAACCTCGGCCACTGCCGGCCCTTCAATTGAAACACCTGTGTCGCGCCAGGGGGCAACCCGGCGCTCGGGATTGCCCACCCACGCCCGCCCCACACAAAGCCCGGTGACGAAGGCGACCTCGTTATCCACAATGATCGTCTTCCGGTGGTCGCGGCTGAGCCAACCGAATGCGCTGTCAAATCTCGGAGGGTTAAAGCATCGCACTTCCACTCCGGCACGGCGAAGCCTGCGCCAGAAGCTCCACCCGCTGCGGGCGATGGCGCCCATCCAGTCATAGAGCACCCGCACGTGGACGCCTTCACGGGACTTGCTGGCCAGCAGGTCCGCGAATTCGCGCCCTATGTCGTCGTCGTGGATGATGTAGCTTTCAAAATAGACGGTATGGCGGGCATTGCGGATAGCTTCCTTCCAGGCGGGATAATTTTCTTCCGCGTCGCGAAGCAGCCGGACGCTGTTGCCGGCAATCAGCGGCGCTCCCGCGGCGCGCGAAAAAGCCTGGTCGGCAAACAAGCGGACCGCCAGAAGCGTGTCGCTTGCCACGGGCACTATGGGAGTTTCAGGTGCAGCCATCAGCTACTATCATACCGCGCGGAATGGAGTGAATCTCGTGCAGACTTGCGCTGACGCTATGGAGGATCGAGACCCTGGTCTTGAATGACGAATGTGGAATTAACGCGGAAGTTCCTGTACCATTCCCGGAATGAAGAAACTGAAAACCCGGAAGGGCGCGCGTGCGGCGAAAGCCAAGGGCTCTCCCAAAAGCATCGATGAATATCTCGCCCGTGTTCCGGAGCCTGCCCGCACTACCTTGCAAAAGGTTCGAGTCATGGTCCGGTCCGTGGCGCCGCCTGAGTCTACTGAAACGATCAGTTATGGCATGCCCGCGGTCAAGTACAATAAGGTCCTGGTATGGTTCGCCGCGTTTTCAAAGCACTGCAGCGTATTTCCAACGTCCTCAGTTATTGAAGCCTTGAAGAACGAACTTAAGGGCTTCCACACCTCCAAGGGGACCATCCACTTCCCTACAGACAAGCCGCTGCCGGCCGCGCTTATCAAGAGGATAGTTAAATTGCGGGTTCAGCAGATCCAAGGCAAGAAACCGCGCTGACCCCTGGTTTGGCTGCTGCATATTTTGCGGGCGGGTAGTGATGCGCCCGCGTCACCCGCGGCCCACCGGGATCGCCGGGTTCTCAACCCCCAGCCCGGAGGCTCAACCCACATACCGCTCTCTTCTCGTTTACTCAGACTTGAGCGAAGCCATATCGATGGAGAAGCGGTACTTGACGTCGGACTTGAGCAGCCTTTCGTAAGCTTCATTGACCTTCTGGACCGGGATGACTTCCACATCGCAGGTGATGTTATTTTCGCCGCAGAAATCGAGCATCTCCTGGGTTTCGGCGATGCCGCCGATCAGCGATCCGGAGAGGCTCCGGCGCCTGAGCAGAAGGCCGAAGGCTCCGACATTGAGAGGCTTTGCCGGCGCGCCAACCAGTGTAATGTTGCCATCGCGCTTGAGCAGGTTGATGTAGGCATTGATGTCATGATCGGCGGAGACGGCATCAAGAATGAAGTCGAAGCTGCCCGCGTGTTTCTGCATCTCATCGGCATTTCTTGACACGACCACTTCATCAGCGCCGAGCCGCAGCGCATCCTCCTTCTTGCCGGGTGAGGTAGTGAAAACAACGACATGTGCGCCGAGAGCATCGGCAAACTTCACGCCCATGTGGCCCAGTCCGCCAAGACCGACCACGCCGACTTTCCTGCCCTTGGTAACGCACCAGTGCCGCATGGGCGAGTAGGTTGTGATTCCGGCGCAGAGAAGCGGCGCGGCCCCGGCCAGATCAAGCCCGGAAGGTACGTGCAGCACAAAGCGTTCGTCGACGACAACGCTTTCCGAATATCCGCCATAAGTGGCTCCTCCGAGGTGCTTGTCGGGAAAGTTGTAAGTGAGGGTTACATTGGGGCAGAACTGCTCCTGGCCGGCACGACATTCGGGACATATGCCGTCTGAATCAACCATGCAGCCGACCGCTGCGATGTCGCCAGGCTTGAACCTTGTCACGGCGGAGCCGACCCTGGTGACACGTCCGACGATTTCGTGGCCGGGGACGCAGGGGTAGGTTGTGGCCATAGCCTCACTCCATTCGTTGCGGACTGTATGGAGATCAGAATGGCAGATGCCGCAGAAAAGGATTTCGATCTGAACGTCGTTCTCGGTGGGATCTCTCCGGGAGATCACCGTGGAGGCAAGAGGTGATGTGGCACTGGCAGCAGAATAGGCTTTCGCTTTGTACATGTATTCGAGCTCCTATCTGGAAAATATGTTGTGCGCGCACAATTGACCGGCATGGGGCGCCGTCAACAGGACATTCATTTCAAATGTCGAGCCTTTCCGTAACCGTGTGGTTCCTTAAGTTTGATGCACGATTCCAAATTCGGTTGCGGGGAAATTCCCAAGCTATTCAAAGGGGTTATATCCAGGTTTCTTGTAGATCCTTTCCGGCTTGTCGAGAATATCCGGCTTATAGACCTTCTCCGCCCAGTCCTGCGGCTCGATTTCTTCGATCGCGACTGAAATCGACTCTTCCCCAAAGTTCAGAACGTTCATGACGCCTTTGGCGACCTCTTCGGCGAGCCGGGTCTTCATTTGTTCAGACCTTCCCGGATAGAGTTTGACGATAACGTGAGGCATGCTTCACTCCCTTGAACCATAAAGCGATCTTGATCAGCATTACTTTCGTTGCCGCTCTTCGGTTAGGAATGTATTATAGTGCTGCAATGCGCCCTCAACCCCTTATCGCCGTAACCGATGTAGAAGCGAGCAGCCGATGGTACCGACGCCTGCTGGGCTGCCGGAGTTGCCACGGAGGCTCCCAATACGAGCAGCTGGTTTCAAATGGCCAACTGGTCCTTCAGCTGCACAGTTTCGAAGTTGAACACCATCATGGGCCGATTGGCAATCGCAATGACAAGCCGTACGGAAACGGCGTCCTGCTCTGGTTCGAAGTGGATGACTTTGACGCGATCCTGCAGCGCGCCGCTGAGATGGGCGTGGAAATTGTGCTGCCCAGGCATCGAAACCCTCCCGATGGCGACGGAGGGCCGAATCATTGGGAGTGCTGGATGCGAGACCCGGACGGATATGTCGTCGTGGTAGCCAGCCCGTACGGGACAGCCGACGGAACGTGGCATCCAGAGCACGAGAATCCATGGGCATGAGAGAAAAGCGTCAGTTGCTTACGCAGGGTTGCCGGTCTACTTGCGGTACTGCTCGTCGCAGCCATTCTCTAGCACCTTGAGAATTGCCTGGATTGTGTTCCAATTGCGGGTCGTAGCGGGCGCGCCAAAGAGCTTGTCAATCGCACCGAGGCACGCGATGGCCTTCATTTCGCGCCGGTAAACGCCGAAAAGGAACCGGTCGTGCCTGGCTAGGATTCTGAGGAGCCACTTGCCATGTTCTGGAATACGAATGGGGATTGAAGGTAAGAGTTTCGGGGATTTCGCCAAAACGCTCACGAATCGAGTGGTATCGGAGCGGGGAGGTTCCCCGTCAAATGGATTATGCGTGGCGGCTGTGATCAGTTCCCGAGGAGTGCACATCATTATCTCTGGCTCGAATGGCAAGCGTCGGATCAGTTCGGAGCGGAACCGCGTTTGGCTGACTCGCTTACAGACGACAAACGTCCCTGCCGCCCCGATGTTAACCACACCATATTCCTTCATCTGATTTGCGAGAATGCTCGGGCGAAACGTCCTGTGCCCGCCCACGTTTACGCCCCTCAAGAAAGTAACGAGTGCCATGCGACTGATTATACGTGAGGTGACTACGCCCCAATCATCTCTTGTATTGCTCGTCGCTGACCTTTTCCATCCATTCGACTGCCTTCCCGTCTTTCCTTTCGTGAACAGCGATATGCGTCATGGCGGTTTCCGGCGTGGCCCCGTGCCAGTGCTTCTCGGCGGGGGAGATCCAGACCACATCGCCCGGCCGAATTTCTTCGACCGGCCCGCCCCAGCGCTGCACCCAGCCGCAGCCGGCCGTAACGATGAGAGTCTGGCCGAGCGGATGCGTGTGCCATGCAGTGCGTGCGCCCGGTTCGAAGGTCACGCTGGCGCCTTGAACAAGCGCCGGATCAGGCGCCTGAATCAGTGGATCGATGCGTACCGTGCCCGTAAACCAGTCTGCCGGACCCTTGACGGAAGGTTGTGAGCCCACTCTTTTGATTTCCATTCGCAGCACTCCTCTTCGCGTGATTTTTTCTCCTTCCAGGCGCCAACCGCAGATTCATGCCACCAACAAGCATGACATGAAGGTCAGCGCTGCAAATGAAGGTGAGAACTTCTGATTTGCCCCAGGGAACTAGTATAAGCTGCCTCAGTCTGTCATGATTCTCAGAAAAATCCGATGGGACGGGCCTGCAGCCAGGTGCGGCCGACCATCAGGCGCGCACGCGCAGTGGGATCTGTCGCAAGGTCGATGCAGGTCCAGGCCATGGCCAGGGCACCCTACCAAGCCTCAAGATTAGCAGGGGGCCGGGCCTTGCTCAACGGGTTTGGAGGGACGAACACAGTTTTACACGGGTCCAACGCGTGTCCAGGCGACCCATTTCAGATTGACTCTCGCTGGACCGTAGAAAAGGCGTACGCTGCTTTACACTATTCATTCGCCGCGGATAGAATGGCGGAATGACTTCAGACATCAAAGAGTTGAATGATCTTGATCTGGTCCAGCCGCCTGAGGCGCTTGCGGCAATCGAGGCTCGCACCCACGCCATGGGGTTTGATCTGGCTTCCGAGGCGCGCACGGGAGCTTTGCTGCGGGCGCTTGCGGCTTCAAGACCCGGCGGTCGCCTGCTGGAGCTCGGAACCGGCACCGGCGTTGCCACCGCATGGATCCTGGCCGGAATGGATGCCAACGCGACCCTGGCCAGTGTGGATTCCGAACCCAATCATCAGCAGGTGGCGCGCGACTTACTGGGCCACGACAGCCGCCTGACGCTCGTCCTCGAAGACGGGCACGAGTTTTTGAAGCGCCAGCCGGCGGCGAGCTACGATTTTGTTTTTGCCGACGCCATGCCCGGAAAGTTCGAGGGGCTTGAAAATTGCCTGCAGGTTGTAAAGCCGGGAGGCTATTACGTGGTTGATGATATTCTTCCGCAGGCCAAGTGGCCCGCAGGCCATGCCGAAAAAGTTTCTCAGTTGGTGAATCAACTGGCTGGTGACGATCGCCTGGCCATTGTTCCGTTGAACTGGGCCACCGGCATCATTGTTGCCGTCAGGCGATAACAACAATCAGGTTTGAATTGGCCGCACATCAGCACGGTCCTGCTAAATCTCCCGGTCCAGAATGTGCGAAAGGTTTTTGAGAATCCGCTCCACGTGCGAGCCGTGCCAGTAGACGCGGCCGCAGCCCTCGCAGCGAAAAAACTCTGAATAAATTTCATACACTTTGGGTTTCACCAGGTCCTGGATCTCCTCCTTCTTCACTGGTGAGATGTCGCCGTTGCAGACCGTGCAACGAGTCCATAATCCTGACTTGGGGTCGAGCGAAAACTCCGCCACGACCTCCCGCAACTGCTCGGAAGGATGTTCGCTCTTTACGCTGAACACATTGGTTGCCCCGGGAAACCTCGTGCCTGTATCACCGCGCGTCAGAATGATGCGGTCCTCGCGATCGGCAAGTTCCGCGAGCCCCGCAGGCCGGAGTTCAGGCTGATAGAGCGTGTCATATCCCAGCAGGCGCAACATCCGCGCCAGGCGGCCGATCATGCGGTCTGCAATGAAGCGGTGGCTGGGCATCCTGCAAGCTCCGCAATGCCTCGAATGGGGAAAGCCGTTCAGGCATCGCCTCGGATCCAGCGGCGCAACCCAATCATCCAAAGCATCCCTGGAACAATCATAACCAATCCCAGGCCGGCAGCAAGCTGGCGCGCCGAAAATCCCCAGCGATCGAGACCGATGCCGATCAAGTAGTTAGAAGCTGCAATCGAGAGCATGAGCATCCCGAAATCGAGCGAAAAGACGCGGCCCCGGACGTTGTCGGGAGTGTTGAGTTGCAGCAGGGAAGTGGACATCACCCAGATGTTGCTGCCGCCCATGTGCCCTGCAAAGGTGCACAGCAACGCCAGTTCCAGGCTGGGTACCCGGCTGAGCGCCACATACGCCATTGCGACAACGAAAAAACTGACCCCAATGCTCTTCCACATTTTGTCCTGGAAACCGCCGGTGAGGCGGTCACCGATCAGAGGTCCGATCCCGGCGCCGACACCGCGCGCCGCGTAAAGCAGCCCCACCGCCAGGGCTCCGTGGCCGGCAATGGGGAAGATGTGCTCGCCAAAAATCACCAGCAGCAGGAGCGAACCGCCCAGGATTCCCACGCCCGTCTTTGCCAGTACAAGCGTCAGCACCTTTCCATTTTCACGAAGATAGGCCACTCCCTCGCGAATGCTGCGCGTGGCCTCAGTGAGACTTTCCGCCAGGTTCCGCATGGGCGCCGCGTGAGGCTCGTGAACGCGAATTCGGACGATCAGAATCGCCGAGAGGAAGAATGAAAGGGAGTCGGCGACAAAGGCGAAGTTGCGCCCCACGAGCGCCGTTGCCATTCCGCCGAGTGCCGCTCCCATGGCCAGGGCAAATGCCCAGGTGGAGGACGCCAGTGCGTTGGCCGGCAGAATTTCGTCGCCCGAAACAACGTTGGGAAGAAGGGCGCTGCGGGCGGGTTCAAACACCGAGGAGAAGATGACTTCCACTCCCAACAGCAGATAGATCAGCCGGGTGTCTGCCAAGACGACAGAGAGCAACATGCCCAGCACGATGAACCCGCGAAAAAGGTCCGCTGCAATCATCAGGCTGCGGCGCCGGAAGCGGTCCGCGACATATCCGGCGAACGGCGTCATGAAGAACCAGGGAAGCGTTTGAATGATGATGGCCCACCCGACGGCCGAGCCAAGCTG
Organism: Terriglobia bacterium; assembly: GCA_035576145.1. GTDB lineage: Bacteria > Acidobacteriota > Terriglobia > UBA7540 > UBA7540 > SCRD01. Next base: position 45,886 of record DATLWV010000345.1, on the reverse strand, counting down.
GGTTTTTGCCAACAGCAGGTCGTAAATTGCCAGAGCGTAAAACCAGTCGCCCATTTCGCTGACCAGTTGCGCCAGCCACAGCCGGCGGAAATTGGGGTTGGAACGCAGCAGCCGGAGATAGCGAAGGTGCAGGGCAGACGGCAGTGCACTGCCTGACTCCGCGACGGGAACGGGTAATGACTCGCCATTCATCGATGGCCGGATTGTAGCACGGGTGGGCGGGTTAGCCAGCCCCTGCGAGGCGATTCATTGTTTGTTGGCAGGGCTATAACCGTTCGAAGACCGCGAGAGTTTTGATTGCAGGTAACTCAGCGGAACGTCATACAACAAAGCTTTGGGTGAATGGCGCAGGCTGTCGTGAATAAAGCAAACGTGCGTGCACCAGCACTGGTCATGGACGATGGCAGCGGGTTCGTTCTGCCTGGCGCCGTCCACCCAGAAGCGCTGAAAATTGCAATCAAAGTCCCGCAGGTTGCCGAGCTTGCCTCGCAACTCGCAGGCGCGCACGTCACCGTTGTAATCGATGACAATAGAAGTCTCACTGGCCGTGCAGGGCATGGGCCACGGGTGCGGTGACTCCATGTTTTCAAGTTGCACTTTGTTGTGGAAAGCGAGTACGCCCTCGTAATAGGCCCGGCCGATTCGGTTGGCCAGTTCGCCGGAGCGCCGGGTGGCGATGCGCGCATAGTGGGCATAGACCTTTCGGATTTCGCTATAAAGAGCGGGGAGGCGTTCAGTGGGAATCCGCTTAAGCGACGGGTCTTTGGCGCTGCCCCGGATGATGTTGAAATAGTGGCCGTCCACGCGGCAGTTCTGGCGGACAAAGCGGGCGATTTCCAGCACGCTGTCAAAATTCTCCGCGCAGATCACCGTATTGATATTTACGCGCAGGTTGGAAAATTTCTCCCGGCAAGGCTGGAGGGCTTCAATCGTCTTCAAGGTCTTCTCAAAATTGCCGGGCACGGCGCGGATGGAATCCTGCACTTCGTAAAGGCCGTCCATGGCCACATTAAGATCGAGCTGGAGCCTTGGGTTATCAGTGCAGATCTTTGCCACCTGGTCAGCAGTACGTTCAGGAAGCAGGCCGTTGGTGGGCAGGTTCACCCAGCGGATTCCGTTGTTGGCGTAAAAAAGATGCAGGATGTCGGCGAGTTCACGGCGCAGCATGGGCTCACCGCCTGAAAGCCACAGGTCCGTGAAGGGCGGCATGGTTTCAGAGAGCTTCCGGATTTCATCCCAGCTTAGGTCGCCCCGCTGGTTGAGCTCTTCCCAGTAAAAGCATGTCCGGCACTTTGCATTGCAGGCAGAGGTGACAAAGAATATTACTAGCTTCAGGCGCTTTGGCGGCCGCAGAGCGCCGAATATCGGTCGAGATTGTGTTCCCCGTTGGACAGGCATCGCTGACGGGGATTGTACCAGAACCGGGTGCAGCAATGGAAAGGGAGGACGTGCCTGGCGCGGCCTACTCTTGGTGTTTCATTTTGCCGCCTTGGCTGGCGCCTGAGCGGGCAGGAAATGTTCAAGGGCAGACTGGGCCAGGCGTCCTAAAACCAGCAGGGCTGCGTTGTCGGCGGTCCACTGGCGATCGGGAGAGTCGAAAGCGAAACCGGCCATAACAATAGGGCCGGCGGGTGTTTCCGCAACGCCCACGTCGTTGCGGATGGCATCGAGCGCGCCCGTCTTATGCTCCCAGGTGACACCCGTAAGGTTGCTGGTGTAGCGCGGGAAGGCGTCATTGTCGCGCTGCTTGCTCAGAATTTTCAGCATCTGGTCACAAGCCTCAGGAGTGAGGATGTGGTGCTGCTTGACCAGGGTTAGCAGGCGCACCATGTCATTCGCTGTAGTAACGCCCAGGCCGAACTTTTTTGCGTCCGCGTTTGAGGCGTCCTTTTCATGGAAGACGTAGCCGTTCAGTGCCGTGTGCCGGAGACCCAGCCTGCGCATGCGCTCATTGACGGCGCCGATCCCGACGGTTCGGATCACCATGTTGGTGGCGGTGTTGTCGCTCAGGTCGATCATCAGCGTGATGGCGTCACCGAGGGTCAGGCTGATTTGCGGGTTCAGGTCCTGGAGGATGCCGGAGCCCTGGACCCGGTCAAAGTCGGTCTCTTTTACCGGCTGTGACCATTGCAGCTTGCCCTCCTGCATCAGGTAAAAAGCTTCCACCATCACCGGAAGTTTAATCACTGACGCCGTCGCAACCGGCTGGTCAGCGGCCAGGCCGAATCGCTCGCCGGTCTTCAGGTCCACCGCGGCAAAGGTGACCTTGCCGCCAAAACGCGAGGCTATAACAGCCAGTCGGCGTCCGAGCGGCGTACGGTGCCGCTGCGGAGCACCGGTCACGAATGGTCCGGAAAATAGAAATGATATGCAGAGGATTGCGAGAAGGAAACGACGCCGGGAAATCAAACGCATTAGACATGCCTCCGCGAACTAAATCGTGCTGCTGTCTCTTGGCGCAATGCGATGTTATTCATCTGATGCTCCGAGCTGTCACTGCGGTGGCTGGCACAGACGGCTCTGCGCAAGAGTAATCGTTTCGCGGGCCATTCGCAACCCAAAGGCGCGGGGAGTGTCAAAGCTCTTTAGAAATGTCCCCGTGGTTAACTCATTAGAAGTGTCCCCTTTTTGTGATTCTTGTTTTTCTCTGTTTCTTTGTTTTTTTGTTTCTGATTTTCTCGTGGGGCTTGTCCGGAGCGCAGCCCTGCGAGCCCGAAGGGCGAGCGCTTAGGGCGCAGCGGAGGGCAAGCCCCACGACGACCGCCGGGCGATCCCGGCCGCGTTCCTTTCCATCTGCCGTCGGGCCGCCTCCCGCCAGGGATGATGTTTTGGCGGCACCCACTTCGGTTTCCGGAGCTTCGGCGCCGAAGGGCTTTTCTTCTCCTCCGCCGCCGGTCGCGCCGGCGCCGTGATCTCCCGCCACCCCACCGCCCGACCTCGATATTCGATCCCCACCTGCCCGTCTGGTCTCTCCCAGACCACCACTCGGCCCTTCGCCGGCGCATAATTCCGGCTGCGTGGCTCCAGCTGGAAAAACCGGTTCTCGTACCTCACCACCCAATCCGCGCTGATCGTTCGTTCACTCTCCAGACGGAAAATCTTGTCCAATTCCCGGCTGCCCGGCGCCCGCCGGTGATAATCTTCCCGCCTCAGCGCCACTCGCTCAAACCGCCCGTTGTGTTCCGGCAGATACTCCCCTTCCAGGTACCGGTTCGCCTCGGCGTGAGTCCTGATTCCTTTCCGCCGCAGCTTCTTCACCAGCCGGTCCTGATGCGTCCCGTGTATCCTCTCCACCCGCCCCTTCGCCTGCGGCGAACTCGCCATGATCAGCTCGATCCCCAGCTTCCCGCACATGCGCCCGAACTGCGTGATCGGCTCTTCCCCTCGCAACCGTTCCTGCGCCGTCGCCGGCCGCCGATATAAATTCTTCCAGTCCATCCCGCAGAGCGGGACCCGCGGCACCCCATAGCGCTCCACCCAGGCCCGCAACGCCCCCGCCGCCGCCCAGATCGTTTCCTCCTCCCCCAGCCGCGCCAGCGTCCGGTTCGTCGCGTCGTCCACCAGATCCATCAGACATCCGCCCGGCCCTCGCCCCTCCAGCCAGTCGTGAAAACTCCCGTCCATCTGCACCAGCTCTCCTAAGTGCTCCTTCCGCTCCCGCCTCCTCCGATGCGGCTTCCGTCTCCTCTCCCGGCTCCACAACCCCGCCTCCAGCATCCACCGCCGCAGCGTCTCCGCATCGACTTCCTCCCCGTCCTCTGACCTCAGATGCTCCGCTGCCAGCGTCGGCCCAAATCGCTCTCCCACCGATCCACCATATTTCTCCCCCACCAGCCCCAGTACCCTCTGCCGGAACCCTTCCCCGTACGCCCGGTTCGATCGCCGCCCCGCGCTCCGGTGCTTCAGCCCCGCCGCCCCTTCTGCCCCGTACCGCTTCCACAGCCGCTTCGCCTGTCGGTAACTCACCCCCATCAGCAGCCCCGCGTCCACCAATCGCAACTGCCTGCTCTTCACTCGCCCCAGCAGCTCAACACGATTCAGTTCCCTCTTGCTCATCTCCACTCGCCCCAATCTGACCTCCTTCCAGAGGTCTTATTAGGGGACATTTCTATCGAGCTCAAAAGGGGACATTATCATCGAGGTACAACACCCAAAGGCGCGGGGAGCGACTTGAGAAGTTTGACATCGGGCCTCGGAGGAAATAGCGAAGAGGTCTTGACCGATTATGCAGGATTCTATTAAAAGAATGGGATTGAACTGACTGTGCGATTGGCAGCAGACCAGGATGCCGCAGCAGGAGGCGCTTAGGCTGTGTGCGCCTGTCATTGGAGGGTGAATAGCAGTGAACGGAAACTCTGGTGATTCTGAAGGCTTGGGCCAGGCGGGCACGCCCGGTTCCGGAAACCGGGAGCCGGACGCCATCTACCAGAACGGGAAAATTGTGGCGCGGGTTGCGAATCCGGACGTGGACCTGGAAGCCAAAGAAATTCGCTTCGACGAAATCCTGGACAGTGACCATCTTGTGCTGGCCGAGGAATGTGAATTTCAAAAGTACAGAATCATGGTCCAGAAAATTGCCTTTGCGACAAAGGAAGATCATCGGGCGGGCCGAGTGGGAAGAACCCTGGCGGGGTGTACGGCGGAAATTCTGGGCTTTATCGAACAATAGGGAGCGGGCGCATTGTCAGCCGACCGGAAGAATGCAGGCAAGGAGGGATCTTTGTTGCTGTACTTCCGGGTGGTCTTGAAGTCAATTCACCAGCATTTCTCTCAGGAAACCTTCTTCCCTGTTGGTGTCTAAGTGGCTCACGCGGTCGCGGCCACTCGCCACCTGGAGGCGGATCCTTTCCCACGTCTGTTCAGGAAGAGAGAGGAAAACGCGAACAATGTCAGGGTCGAACTGCTTTCCGGATTCGCGAGTAATCTCGTCGCGCGCTGTCTCAAAAGGCAGGGCCTGCCGATAGGGACGGTCAGAGGTCATGGCGTCCAGGGTGTCCGCGATCGCAAAAATCCTGGCTCCCAGGGGAATCTCTTCTCCCATGAGCCCCTGGGGATAGCCAGCCCCGTCATAGCGCTCCTGGTGCGCAAGCACGATTTCTGCAGCTGAAGAGAGGAAGGGGATGCGGCTGAGCAGTTCGTACCCGATGCGGACGTGTGTCTGCATGATGGCCATTTCTTCCGCAGTAAGCTTGCCCTGCTTCAGCAGGACAGAGTCCGGGATGCCGATTTTTCCGATGTCGTGCAGATAGGAGCCACGGGCAATCGTCTTGAGCTGCTCATTGGTGCAGCCCACAGCCCGGGCGATTTCAAGACAGTAGAGGCTGACACGGCGGGAGTGGCCAGCAGTTTCAGTGTCTCGAAGGTCCAGCGCGGCACCCAACGCTTCGAGAGTTTCGTCGTAGGCGCGTTCGATGCGCTTCATGGCCGCCTGGAGCTGGTGGGTCCGACGTTCCACCATGTCTTCCAGTTGATGGCGGTACCTTTCCAGTTCCGCTTCCATGAACTTCTTTCGAAGGGCGCGGCGAACTGATTCCACCGCTGCATCCAGGTGAAACGGTTTCACCAGATAGTCGTCCGCTCCGTGTTTCATAGCCTCAACGGCCACCCGGATATCGTCCTCGCCCGTCGCCATGACAAAGGCAACGTGAGGATGCCGCTTTTGGGTTTCAGCCAGAAGCTCAAGACCTGTCATGCCTGGCATTTTCAGGTCTGAGACAACCGCATCTATGGATTCCTGTTCCAGGCAGTCGAGCGCATCTTCCCCGCTCGATCGTCCTCGCCAGTCAAATCCGCTTCGCCCCAGTTTCTCTCCCAGAAGTTGCCACACGGCGTGCTCGTCATCCACAAGCAGGACCCTCGGCTTGGTTTCCTTTTCACCCATCTTGATTCTCCCTTGGGGCCTGGATCGCTGGTGCTGTGTCCTTGCTCCCCCCGGTGTGACCCGTTTCCCACAGCAGGCCAGAACCCAACCACAGCTTCCCGGAGACCTTCAGAGTTCAACTGGAAGGCCTGAAAAACATCATTCAAGCTGTAGCCATGCGCCAAGCCGAATTCACCTTTATGTTTCCTGATGCGCCCTCACTTTAGGGAAGTCAAACACTCTGAAGCGATAACCTCCCAAACTCGCATTCTCATTGGTTCTCTATCGGAGACTCGCCCTGGAAGCGTTAGGGGGGCCGGTTGCCACGGCGAGGTATACCGGAGATGAGCGCCCTGGGGAAAATAGCGTCACGGGTTTATAACCCATTGAGATAACAAGCTCATTGCACCATCTCTCCGCAACCGTTGGACAAGGTTTTGATACGGAGTTCAAGTTTTCCTGGAGCGCAGGCATCCCGGCCAAGACCGAGGGAAACTCAGGACTCAAAGGGAGCCATTTGCGGAATCCCCGCAACAAGCAGGCCCCTTTTCGCGTGTACCTCGCGTTTGTTGCAACCGGATGCCAATGTGGGTTGACGCCCGGCACTGCTTGGGGATATGTTCTGGAGTTAACTTGTTTTTCATTCACAATTGAGACCCTGCCGCAGCCCGTACCTGGAGGACGTGAACGATGAAACTGCACCATGTGATTGAGGCCCAACAGTTTGACCTGTCGATGATCAACCACCTGTTCGATGTTTCAGAAGAAATGGAAGATCTCGTGGCGCGTGGCGGGACAGATGACTATCGCAGCCGGCTGATGGCAACGCTGTTTTATGAACCGTCCACCCGCACTCGTTTTTCTTTTGAAGCTGCCATGCACCGGTTGGGTGGCCGGGTAATTTCAACGGAAAACGCAGCGGAGTTTTCCTCGGTGGCGAAAGGCGAAACTCTAGAAGACACCATTCACATCATGAACGGATATGTGGACGTGATTGTACTGCGCCACAGTGAGGTGGGCACAGCAAAGCGCGCGGCGGCGGTCTCGCGGGTCCCCATCATTAACGCCGGCGACGGCGTGGGCCAGCACCCGACCCAGGCACTTCTGGACCTTTACACGATCCACAAGGAGATTGGTTCCATTGACGGCCTGAAGATTGCCATGGTAGGGGACCTTGCCCAGGGACGCACGGTTCGTTCGCTGACATACCTTCTGAGCAAGTTCAAAGACATCAAAATGTACTTTGTCGCTCCGCCCTTGTTGAAGATGAAGGATGACATCCTGGAGTACCTGCGGGAGCGTGGGGCATGGTTTGCCGAGGAAACCACTTTGGATCAAGTACTTCCGGAGGTGGATGTGGTCTACCAGACTCGAGTTCAAAAAGAACGGTTTGGGGACCGGATCGCCGACTATGAGAGTTGCCGCGGAATCTACATCATCAACGAGGATTCCCTGCGGTTAATGAAGCCCGATGCCATCATAATGCATCCCCTTCCACGCCTTGAAGAAATTGCCATGGAAGTGGATCAGGACCGCCGCGCGGCGTATTTTCGTCAGGCCCAGAACGGATTGTTCGTCCGTATGGCGTTGCTGACGGCCCTGTTGTCCAAATAGATTGCTGAAGAATTCCTGCATTTTGTCATTTCTTGCCGCCGCTAAACAGGAGTGAAGGTTTCATCCCAATAGGCACCAAGAACCCGTAAGAGCCCCCGAGGGCCCGAGTATCTTAAGAGTCAACCTTGAGCTGAAAATGCTCATTCCCGCCGCCCTGGGATGGCAGGGCAATCGGATTAGGAATGATGGATTAGCATAATAATTTCAGTCATTTATAGCCATCACCCACCGGCATTTTCCCACCTCTGGAACTCAGGTACTAGTACTGCCGTAGTCTTGTTTGATCAAGTTATTATCCAGTACGCTTGGGGCTGTGAGGCCGTGGGGTACTCACGGTAGAGACAAGGGAGGAGAAAGACAAGGGAGGAGAAGTACGATGGGGATTGGTGAACGGATCAAAGAGCTGAGAGAGCAGAAACACCTGTCGCAAGGGGATATTGAAGAGAGAACGGGGCTGCTGCGGTGCTACATTTCGCGCGTGGAGAACGGGCATACAGTTCCCTCTCTGGAGACGCTGGAACGGTTTGCAGGCGCCCTTGATGTACCTCTCTACAAGCTTTTCTATTACGACGAAGGTACGCCGGAAGAGTGCGATTTTGAGACAACTGACATGACACTTGAACGTCTTGCCCAGGAGGGGGGCGCTGCCGGGGCGGAAGCAAGGTTCCTGTTGAAACTGAGAAGCCTGCAGCCGCGCCTTTCGCCGACTGACCGGGACGTTTTGCTGACGCTTGCCAAGAAACTGGCGGAGCGGCCGTTGCCGACTCCCAGATAAAGCCGGTTCAGGAGGCCCGCCAGCGGGTGCAGCTTATGCCACCTGCCAGATTGGGATCTTCGGCGGGTTTCATCCGCGTTTGAGCTTACTCACAGGGTCCATTTCAGCCAACCTTTCCTGCAGCACATTCCATAAACAATTCCTCATGATCCAGGCTGGGTTTCCCTTCAGTCCCGGGGAAAGTTTACCCGACGGGCCAAATCCTCGAACGCCGATTCCGGGCCTCGTCACAACCATGCATCGGAAAAACTCATCCAAATGCCTTAAGATAATAAGATAAGCAGATTGGGTGTGTGGGGAGCATTCTGGAGGGGTTGGAAGACTACTGTGCTCAAGCTTATGCTGCGACAACTTCTGCATCATCCGGTAAGGATGCTGCTCTCCATGATAATGATCAGCGTCGCCCTGCTGCTTGGGCTGGTGATCAAGGGGCTCTCAAACGGCGTAATGCAGGAAAAGATCCACCGGACGGAGGGGATCGGAGCAGACCTGATGATTCAGCCGCCCCATTCTTCATACATTCTGGGCCTGGGTGAGAACGTAATGCCCGACGCGCTGGCACAGAAAATCACAGAAGTTGAAGGGGTGGAGGCCGCGACGCCCACGGCAACCAACGTCAGTTTCACCAACCGTCTGGAAGCCATTTTCGGCGTTGACTTGCCCAGCTTTAATCGTGTGACAGGAGGGTTTGTATACGTTCAGGGCGGCCCGTTCTCCGGACCCTACACGGCCCTTGTTGATGACGTCTACACCCGGACCCATAACGTGCACCTGGGCAGTACGTTGAATATTCTGGACCACCACTTCACAGTCTGCGGGGTTGTGGAACATGGCAGGGGGGCCAGGGTCTTTGTGCCTCTCAAAACTCTCCAGGACCTGCTGGCGCCGGGAAAGTGCGCAGTGATCTTTGTGAAATGCGCGCCAGGGAGTCAGGACGGGGTGGTGGAAGAGCGGCTGCGCAGATTTGCCGGGGGCGCCCTGAAGGATTACCAGATCACCCGGATGAGTGACCTTGCCACGCTGATTACGCCTTCATCATTCCTGGGGCTGCAGCAGTTCCTCTTGGTGATCGTGGTGTTCGCCGGGGTCATCAATTTTCTGGTAATTTTTCTGGCGCTCTACGTTCAGGTTCTGGGCCAGACGCGCGAACTGGGGATCCTTCGGGCCCTGGGCGCCAGCCGCCGCTACATGCTGAGGCTGTTCCTGGGTGAGGCCTGCCTGCTTTGCCTGTTCGGCGGGGGACTTTCTTTGCTTCTTTATTTTCTGACCCAGACGATTGTATTGTCCATTTATCCGGCGCTTCATTTTCTGTTGCCCATGGGATCGGTCCTGGGGGTGGCGGTGATAGCGCTTGCCAGCGCCGTGCTGGGCGGGGCTTACCCGGCCTACCGCGCGAGCGCCTGCGAGCCGATTACGGCGCTTGCCTATGAATAGCGGGGTCCGCATTGACGGCGGAGTGGAACGAAGCCTGATCGAGGCGCGCGCACTTTCCAAGGTCTACGACGGCGCGTCGGGCAGTCCGCCTGCCGTCAATGGGTTGAATTTGAAGATACCGGCAGGCCAGTTTGCGGCCATCATGGGACCTTCCGGCTCCGGCAAATCGACCTTGCTCTACCTGATTGCAGGCCTGGCGGAGCCGACCGGAGGCGAAGTACTGATCGATGGCGTGTCGATCTCCTCGCTCAAGGACACGGCCAGGGCCCGAATGCGCAACACCCGGATCGGCTTTGTCTTCCAGCGGTTTAATCTGCTGGGTTTCCTTTCTGCGAGGGACAATATCGAGGCCCCTCGCCTGATGGGGTGGAAGCCGCGGTCCACTCCCAGATCGATTGACAGCCTGCTTGCGGCCGTGGGGCTGGAGAAGAAGCGCCTTCGGAAGGTGAGCGAATTGTCAGCAGGCGAGCAGCAGCGGGTGGCCATTGCGCGTGCCCTGATTAACGATCCGGACATTCTGCTGGCCGACGAGCCGACGGGAAACCTGGATTCCAGAAATGCCGAGGCCGTGTTGGACCTGCTGCTGAGGTTGAGGGGTGACCTGGGCCTGACCATCGTGATGGTGACTCACAACCCCGAAGTGGCACTGCGCGCGGACCGGATTATTCAAATGAAGGACGGAAGCGTGGAACGAGAGTTGATGACGGACGAAATTGAACCGTCGCCTGAATGGGCACAGAAGCTCGCAGGCCGCCTTCCGCGCTGAGTCCGGCAGATGTGCTGTGCTCGTGACGGCTTTTGCAGGGTGGATGGTTTATATCGAACTCGTTTATGGAGGTGTTTCTATGCGCCGAATCTCTGGCGCTCTGCTCGCAGCTCTTCTCCTGCCGCTGATTTCTTTTGCCGGACAGCGCGTAAAGGTCAGCAAGGCGCAATTCGATTTCAAAGACGCACCGAACGTATTGCTGGTGACTTTTGATACGACGCGGGCTGACCATCTTTCCTGTTACGGATATGCCCGCCGGACCTCTCCCTCCATTGACAGCCTGGCGGCGCACGGGGTCCTGTTCGAGAACGCTTATACCGCCATTCCTCTTACCGGGCCGTCGCATATCTCGATGATGAGCTCGCTCTACCCTCAGCAGCACGGCGCCACGATTAACGGGATGCACATGTCCACGCGCCCCCGGCCGGTACTGCTGGCCCAGATACTTCATCACCTGGGCTACCGGACGGCGGCGTTTATCAGTGCCTGGCCCCTGAAAAAAGGAATCACCGGATTGGGCCGCGGTTTCAACATCTACAGCCAGAATTTTTCATACCATTACAAAGTGGTTAATGCTGCCCGCCGCGGCAACGAAGTTGGCGACGCCAGCCGCCTCTGGCTGGAAAAGCACGGCCGCTCAAAGTTCTTCCTCTGGGTCCACTATTTTGATCCCCACCATCCTTACGATCTGCATTCCGAGTTTGCCAACCTTCCTCAGCAAAAAAACGCCAGGATCTTTCCGGTGGCCGCGTCCGTTGATGCGGACCGGGCCGAAAAGATCCGCGCTTATGACAGCGAAATTGCATTTGACGATAACGACCTGGGGAAGACGCTCAAGCTGCTTGACAATCTGGGCGTTCGGGATAACACGCTGATTATTTTTACAGCGGACCATGGCGAAAGCCTGGGTGACAACGGGATCTGGGGACACGGCGATCACATCGATCAGCCGACGGTGCATGTGCCGATGATCTATTCCTATCCCAGAGAAATCCCCCAGGGGAAACGCGTTAAGACAAACGTTTCCACCGTGGACATAATGCCGACGATCCTCAGTTACGTAGGCCTGCAATTCAAGTTTCCGGGCGAGTCCGGGTACAGCCTGGATGCGGTGATCGCGAGCGGCGGAAAGAACTCGACGGGGCGACCCACCTTCTTCCTGACCTACGCGGAGCCGCCGCTGCTGCCTCCGCAGTTGTTGAGCATGTTTTGGACCTGGGCTGAAACGAAGCGGACACCTTCTTTGCAGGGGTTCGTCGAGGGCGACATCAAGGTGATTACCTCCGGGGACAACGATGCTCTCAATGTGTTCCGGCTGGAAGATGCCTTCACTCAGGAAAAACAGCTGCAGTCAAGCGATGTAAGCATTGCGAACCTGAGCGGATACAGAGAAGACCTCGATACCTGGTACAAGCAAACCAACCGTGGGCTAAATCCCCAGGGGCGGCTTTCGAAACAGGACCTTGAAATGTTGAAGAGCCTCGGCTACGCGAGCCCGTGACACAAGCGTGAGGGAAGGAATGGTCTGCGCCGCCAGGTTGCTGCTGTATTGCCGGCACTGGCTGTGAAGGGCTAAGTGGCCAACCGTTTGAGGATATCAATTTCATAATCGGGGAAATAGCGGCCGATGAGGGGCAAATCGAACTCCCGCAGTATAGACTCTTTGGGCTCGCGCTCCAGCAGGAACTGGAACGACCGCTCGATGAGGACTTCTTCCGGGACCTGCTTCGCAGTGAGCTTTTCATAATAGCCGGGGTTCAGGGAAACGGTATGTATGGACTTACTGGCCCCTTCCGTAACAGTGACCCGAAAGCGGCCGGAGCCGGATGGCTCAACGTGGATGGTCGTAGGCATCTCGGACCTCACAAGGAGAATGGCAACCGATTCATTTTACCTTTGGACAGGGCGGGCGGCGCGGTTTCTGGGCGCGCTCATTCCGAGCCGCTAAAGAGAAGCCCCGAAGAAATGGCGATTAGTGTCTTGGGCCGCCAATCCGGTAGACAAGTCCAACCGAGAGGCGCCAATTATTCTGGCTGTTACCAAAAAGCTGAGGCCGGTAATAGTCAAATTGGAACACGCGCATGGCCAGACCCCGCCTGGGGCCTGCGTCAAGGCCACCACCGAAAGCCATAGCATAGGAACTGCCGGTCGCCTTTAGGCCCTGGCCTCCCAACTCTATGGCCGTTTGCTCATAACCGAACAGTGCATGAACGAACGGTGTCACTCCCTTGAATCCTTGATAGTAGAAGCGAGGACCGGAAAGAATTGAAAACGTGCTGAAGCGATTGTCATACCCTGCGAGGTTCTTTGTTCCATAATAACCGCCGAATTCCTGAGTGAGCCCGATCCAGTCGGCTGCTTTTTCGGTGATGGATGCCTGCCAGCCATTCAGAGCAAAATTGCTACCGAAAGCCGTGGGGGCAAGAAAGAAAGGGGAATATGTGGAACCCAGATTGTTCTGGAGGTAGGAATAACCTCCGAAGAACTCGACGCCTTCAAACCGCTGAGCTTTGACCCCCTGGGGGAGTGCGATGAGGAGCGCAATGAGAAGCAAGAAGGTGTTTCTCATGAAGTCCTCCTTTTTTCTCCGGATCGGACACTTGATTTGTGGTCATATTTTTATGATGCTGGAGCGCTATTGGCGGTTTCCCCATAGGTTCAATTGCATGCCGGGCCCCCAGAATGCGCGAAATTCTCAGCGAAATTGCAGGTCTTTCAAAAAGAAACTCCGCCTGCCGAACGTGAGCTGAGGATGGGTTCGCCTCAATCCGCGAGGCAAAGCATGTAAAATGAGAATGATATGGAAGCAAGTGAAACAAAGCCTCCCCGGTTGCTTATTGTCGCTGGCTCCGACTCCAGCGGCGGAGCCGGCATTCAGGCTGATTTGAAAACGGCTTCCGCGCTCGGCGTTTACGGAATGACGGCCGTCACGGCCTTGACCGCCCAGAACACCGAGAGTGTTTTCGGGGTTGTGGAAACGGACCCGGAGTTTGTTGCCTTGCAGATGAAGGTGTGCATTGAAGATGTGGGCTGCGACGCCATCAAAACCGGTATGCTTTCGAATGCCGGGATCATTGTGGCCGTCGCGGATGAAATCGGCCGGCATCCCGGAATCCCTGTGGTTGTGGACCCGGTAATGGTTTCGACGAGTGGGGTTCCGTTGCTTGACCCTGAGGCCGTTTCGACTTTGCGGCAAAGGTTGCTGTCTCTGGCTGCGGTTGTAACCCCTAACCTGCACGAGGCGGGTGCTTTGGTGGGCCGGGCGATCGACGGCCTCGACGGCATGAAGGAGGCTGCAATGGCAATCCATAGTTTTGGTGCACAAAATGTCGTGGTTAAGGGCGGGCATGTGGAAGGCAGCGCGGTAGATGTGCTTTTTGACGGGGATGAGTTCCTGGAGTTCCCTGCGGCCAGGGTAGCAACAAAAAACACCCATGGGACGGGTTGCATTTTTGCATCGGCCGTGGCGTCGGGTCTGGCAAAGGGGAAAACGGTGCGGCAAAGCGTCGCTCTGGCGAAAGAGTTTGTGACGGCGGCCATCCGCGAAGGCCTGTCGATCGGCCATGGCCACGGGCCCGCCAATCCCACGCATACGAGAAGAAGCATGTTCTAACCGTTTTACGGAGGCGAAGCTTGGTTTTATACTCATAGGAGAGTGCTTGCAGTTGCCAGGGGGCGCCGCGTATCCAGTTGTGGAAGCGTTGCACGAAGAGCAAATCAAAAACCGTCTGTGTTCTGACGGACCCAGACGCCGTAGGATAAGGGATGATGCGAAAACTCTTGCTGATGGCTTTAAGCCTTGTTGGACTGTTTGATTCTATCTATCTGTTGTGGGAGTACACCTCGCCGGCCCACCCCATGGTCTGCATGGGAGGTGGGTGTGACGCCGTTCGCGCCAGCACGTATTCTCATTTTGGCAGCCTGCCGGTGCCCATTTACGGCGTGTTAATGTACGCGTTCCTGGTACTGCTGCTCTTCCTCTTTCCTCTTCTGCCCACTTTCGGTGCACGGGTCGTACAGTATTGCGTCCTGTTCATTTCAGGCGCAGCATTCTTGTTTTCGGTCTACCTCACCGGGATCGAAGCCTTCATCCTGCATTCCTGGTGCGTTTGGTGTGTGCTGTCAGCGCTGCTGGTGACTGCGATTTTCCTTTTATCCATCGCCGAGCACAGGCGACCGGCTACGCCGCTTGAGCCGGCCCAGGCGCTTTCTGCCGTGCAGCAGAATTTTGCACTGATCCTCTTTGCCTGCGTGCTCGGAGTGCCCGCCTTTGTCATGCTGACCTCGCACGAAAGTATCCCTGTCCCAAAACCCGTATCGAATCAGGCGGTCAAGACGAACCTTGTTCGTCCGGATACCCACTTCGTTGGCGATCCGAATGCCAAAGTAACAATCGTCGAGTTTGGAGACTTCAAGTGCCCTGCCTGCCGGCAGGCTGAAGTAACAGCCAGGAAGATTCGAGAAAATTTCGGCGACCGCATTCGCTTCGCTTTCCGTCAGTTTCCCCTGGTTAACGTCCATGCTGAGTCTGAGAAGGCGGCGGAAGCTGCTGAATGCGCGGGCCAGCAGGGCAAGTTCTGGCAGGCGGTTGACATGCTTTATGACCACCAGGAGGATTTGAGTCTGCCGGCCATCAATCGGTATGCAGGAGAGATGGGCCTCGACTCCCAGAAATTTGTCACCTGCCTTCAGAAAGGCGAAATGGCTTCCCGCGTCGAGCAGGATCTCGTGGACGGCCGGGCCCTGGGAGTTCACGCCACCCCCACCTTTTTCATCAATGGCCAGGCAATTGTGGGACCAAGGCCTTATCCGGCCTTTGCCCAGCTCGTGGAGAACGAATTGAAAATAGCCGCCATCGACCAGTCGGGCCCGGAGGGCAGCTCAAAACCGACGGAACAGGTGACGCCTGCTCCCCCGGGAAAGGACAAAACAACCCAGAAATCTCCAGCTGGCCAAACGCCGCCCAAGACTTCAACGGACACCATGCAAGTTATCGGTGGAGCGTCCAATATTCTTGCAGGCTTCCAGAATTCCGCTGCAGCCTGCAGCGAGGAAGAGGCGAAGAAGCGCCAGCCGAAGATGATCGGGACCTCGCAGGCCCAGAAACTCTATGACGACCACTCTCAGACCCTCTTTGTTGACGTGCGGTCCACGAATGACTTCCAGTCAGGCCACATCCCCGGTGCGCTCAACATGCCGATCGATTCCTTTGAACAGCAATGGAACCACCTGCCAAAGAACAAGACGATTGTGCTCTATCAAGGTGGCGAATCCGGCGGGGATATTTGCGCGTTCAGCCGTTCGGCAGGCCGCATCCTGCTTTCGCAAGGATTTGGCTATGGCGACGTCAATGTATACCAGGACGGCCTGGCAGGCTGGAAGAAAGCAGGGCTTCCTGTCAAGCGTTAGGTTGTCCGACAGACAAAGAGACCAAGTCTGCATCAACCCGTCAAGAGTGTTCTCATCCTGCCCGGGCCAAATGAGACCCTGATTGCGACGGGCCTCACTGCGGCCCAGCGTAATTCGCTTTCCTCATCGAAATCCCATCCACCCGTTGCAAGCAACGGGTGAAGACTGCCTGTCTCCCCTATATGTTGTGACCGTCTTGCTGAACGCTCACTACCGAATCCACCTCATCGTTTTCTCTCAACAGCCGATAACTTGGACGTAGGGTAGCTCCACTGCATCCAGTGACGGCCCAGGAATTTGACAATGGGACAGGAGGACTGAAGACCAGCCCTCGAATGCTATGCCATTTCTGATTGAGAACATCACTCTGGTCGTTTTTGCGCTTTTCATTCTTGCTCTTCTGGGGAACCTTTTTCTGATCGGGATTGTTTTCCACCGCCGCCACCGGCGTAAGAAGTTCTTCAAACGTCTCGACGCATTGCGCGAGCGGTACAGTCCCACTATTGCGGGCCTGCTTTCCGGCCGTCTCGACTATCTCAAAGGGCTCGATGAACTGCGCAAAATCTCCAGTCCGGACCGTATTTCCATTCTGGAACGGCTTTGCCTTGAAAATAAACCCACGCTTGCAGAGGAGCCGATGCTAAGGCGACTTTGCGAGGACCTTGGGTTGGTCAAGATCTGGCAGCAGCGTCTGATGGGACAGGTTGACCAGGCTTCGCTGCGCGAAGCCCTTATCAACCCCCAGGGGCTGATGAGGCGGATCAAATTCCTGCATTTCCTCATTCGCTCCAAGAGTGCTGAAAACCTGGGACTGATTCGACATGAAGCAAGCTGGCCACTGCTGGTCAAGGCGCTTGAGGATCCTAATCCCGATATCCAGCTGGTGGCCGTGCGGTCGCTCGCAGCTATCCATCATCCCGGCAGCTTCATGCCGCTGGTCGGACAGCTCCACAAGGCGGTTCTGGAGTCCGACTCCAGCCTTTCAGTGCGGACGCTGAAATCGGCGCTGGTGAGTTTTTCTCTCCACAGCGCCGGCAAATTGCATGATTCGCTTCGGCATGCGAACCCGCGAATTCGCTTTCTGGCTACGGACGTTATCCGGGAGATGGTGGAACGGGAAGCTTCAGGCAAGCTGGAATTTCTGCTGGAGGGCGCGAATTTCAACGATGAAACAACAGAGATCTTTCTTACGGACCTGCCATTCGACTCGAATCCGGACGTGCGGGCCAGGGCTTCTTGTGTGATTGCATTTCTTGCCGACGAGCGTGCGCCTTCCACACTGTTTAGCCTGCTGGAGGATTCCACATGGTTTGTCAGACTCCATGCCGTGAGATCGTTGGCCCGAAACAGGTTTCTTCTGAATGCCGTTCGGATTTCAACGGCCCTCACCGACACAAACTGGCGGGTCCGGGAAACGGCGGTACGGACGCTGCGGGGCTTCGGGCCACCCGGCCTGGACCTACTCACCGCCCACTTTCTTGCCACTCACGACCGTTACAGCCGGGAACAGATTGCGGATGAGTTCCAGCGCGCGGGGCTGATTCCCGCACTGCTGGCGCGCTGCGCCGAAACGGGCAACGGCCGGGAAACGGCAGTCCTGCGCCATCTGGCGGAAATGCACAAGACCAGCTACATGATCGCTGTGCTTGAAGAAGGGGAAGGGAAAGGAAAACTGCGCAAGAGTTTCCTTCAGCTCTTCGGACAGTACCCTGACCCCCAGATCCACCAATGGGTGGAGCAGGTGGCGGCAAAGGAACCTGATTCTGACGTCCGGACCCTTGCTCAGGAAGCCCTTGCCGCCGCGCGGCATCCGGGGGAAGGTTAGTCTCATGGAACTGTGGCGGCAGATATTCATTCACGGGATGAACATGTTCAACCTCCTGATCGTTTCCTACTTTTTTATTGGAAACGGTGTCTACACACTACTGATGGTGCTGTCGCTGGCTACCGTCTGGCTTTACAACCGCCGACTGGCTTATCAGGACATGGATGAGATCCGCGAATCATCGGTGACGCCTCCTGTAACCATTGTGATCCCGGCGTGGAACGAGGAGCAGATCATCGTTGAAACAACGAGATCCACTCTCCAGACCGACTATCCGGAGCTGGAGGTAGTGGTAGTTGACGACGGCTCGGACGACGCCACGCTCACCCGCCTGATCGAGCATTTCCACCTGGTGAAGATGGATCTCATCTATCGCGCGCAAATTCGCACAGAGGCGGTTCGCGGCTTCTACATGAACCCGGACCTGCCCAATCTTCTGGTGGTCAGCAAAGATAACGGCGGTAAGCCGGACGCCTTGAATGTTGGCATCAATGTCTGCCGTACACCGTATTTCTGCACCCTGGATTCGGATTCGATCCTGGAAGGGGACGCCCTGTTGCGACTGATGCGCCCGGTGATCCATTCGCCCGTCAACACCGTTGCCAGTGGCGGGATCGTCCGAGTGATGAACGGTTGCCAAATTCGTGACGGCCGCGTGGTGCAGGTCGCTCTGCCCAAGTCGTCGCTCGAGCGCTTCCAGGTGGTGGAATACCTCCGCAGCTTTTTGTTTGGCCGCACGGGGTGGGACCTGCTGGACGGGACCCTGATTGTTTCAGGTGCATTCGCAGTCTTCCACCGCGAAACCGTGATGGAAGCAGGCGGGTTTGCACATGATACGGTCACTGAAGACATGGACCTGATCGTCCAGTTACACCATTGGGCGGCGCTGAACAAGAGAAGAATCCGGATGTCTTTCACCTCCGACCCGGTTTGCTGGACAGAGTGTCCGGCCACGCTGAGGATGCTGGGCAAGCAGCGCCGCAGGTGGCAGCTCGGCCTGTGCCAGACGTTGTGGAAACATTCCGAGATGCTTTTCAACCGGAAGTACGGAATGGTGGGGAACTTCAGCTTTCCTTTTCACCTCTATGTGGAGGCGCTGGGGGCGGTGGTGGAATTCCTCGGCTATTTCATGGTGCCTTTGGCCATCATTTTCGGAATAGTACCAGCCATGCTCTACCTGCTGTTCGTCCTTCTCAGTCTTGCCTACGGCGGACTGCTCTCCATTGGCGCTGTTCTGCTCGAAGAACTGACCTATCGCCGTTACCCCGGTTATCGCGACCTCGCAAGGCTGCTGTGGTTTGCCTTCATCGAAAATCTCGGTTACCGCCAGTTGGTGCTTTACTACCGGTTTGAAGGCGTTGTGCGGTTTCTGAGCGGTTCCTGGCATTGGGAAAAGGTTACACACGTTGGAGTCACGCGATAGTTTTTCTGAATGTCCCCTCGCAAGAACCCCATCGGCCTTTCGCTGGTTCTGAATTTGCTGGGTACCTGCCTTTGGGAGAGGCCACATGTACACGCGAAGTCGCGAGTTCGAAACCATGTGCGCGTGTGCTTCTTAAAGGGGCGGAGCCACACAACCGATAAGCGCTATGAAGAGTGAGTGTCCGGAGCCTTACTGCCGATTGCTAGGCCACTACCGGCCAGAAGGTTGGTTTTTCTGGTTCTGCAGAACAATGTGCTGGCCGCCGCAGTGGCTTTCCGGCAGCCACTGTCTATGGATCCTGACACTCATCAAGACCAAACCGGAGTGGCGCAGCCTCAAATGAGGCCGCATCTTTCAAACGAGGAATCTGTATGAAGGCGTTGGATTTGAGAAAGTCCCGGCGTGCAATGCCTACCGTTTGCCGCGTAATGGACCGAACATGTGGCTGGAGAATCCGTCTTTTTCCGGGCCTGCTTTTTGTGTTTGTGGTCTGGTGCGCTATCAGCCCGCATGAAGCAACGGAAGCGCAGAGCAGCAGGCAACTTCAGAAGGCGGACCAATGGAAAATCCTGAGGCCTCCGGCCGACGCCCTGCCGCAGTCGTGGATCGAATTCTACCGTAAACGGCTTGAATGGTACCCGAAAGACCGGGAAGCCCTGAAGGGGCTTGCGTACCAGGAATCACAGTTGAACCAGCGGCAGGCCGCCATTCGGGATTACCAGCATGTTCTTGAGATCTACCCGGATGATCGTGACTCCAGGCTTGAGCTGGCCCGCCTTCTGACCTTCGATCGTCAATATGGCGCAGCCTTGAGAGATTATGACCTCTTGCTCAAACAAAATCCGCAGGACCCGGCGGCTCTGCTGGGCAAGGCTCGCATTCATTTCTACCGGGGCAAGCTGCAGGAGGCCCACGCCGTGGCAATCGAAGTGGTTGAGAAGCAGCCGAATGACTTCTCTTCAATTTTCCTCCTGGCCAGCATTGAGCATGCGCAGCACCACCGTCGCAAGACACTGCGCCTGCTGAACCAGGCTGAAAAACTGAGTCCTGGTAACGCTCAGGTAGCTTCATTCCGCAACCGGGTTCTCACTGAAACACGGGTGACGCTGACCACCATCGCGGCATACACTCGCGAAATCGGGCCGCCCAACCAGTCCAGTGGCCGTACCGGCCTGCCGAACGAAGACCTCCGGATGTACACCTACGGGACCACGGTCGCCATGGACTTGTTTCCCGCAACGACCTCTTACATTTCTTTTGCCTCTGTCCCCAGTGACAGTCCTCCGGGGCCGTTGCATGACAGCAATGGCAATCAGATTCCGACTGGAATTACTGGTGCCACCGCCCCCTACAATTTTCTTTACCGGCAGTCCACACGACTTGGACGCTGGCTGACCGTGCGCGGGGGCGCGGGGTTTACCCACTTCGGACCCGGAGAACCGGTTCCCCTTCCCGGACAGAACGGGCTCGTGAATGGAGCGGCGCAACGTCCCGTGGGACTGGCGGGTGTCAGCTTCGGGCTTACAAAAAAATTTTCTCTGGACCTTGATGCAACAAAGTCGGCCATTACGTATACTCCGGTGTCCACACGCCTGGGAGTGATCGAAGACCGGCTTCAGGGGCGTGCCAACTTTTTTTTCAATTCCAGGACGGAACTGCACCTGGTCTACTGGTACGGCCGATACACCTCCGAGGATTATTCCCACGCGGTGATCGTGAACGGAATTGCGCAGAGTGTGATCATGGCTGATCAAGACCAGGGACGCGGGGGATCGGTCATCTTTAACCGGCAGGCGTTCCATTCTTCTGGATTTTCATTGGACCTGGGTTATGAAGGTTTGATCTACGGCTTTGCTGGACAGAATACTTTCCTCGGCTTTTTTAACCCCAGCTTCTACCAGCGGCACGAGGTTGTCCCACGCATCTATGGACCACTCTGGGGGCCATTGGGTTATGACTTGAGTGGCGGCATTGGAATCCAGCAAACGGGGCGGGGGGCGGCGATCAAGAACGCATGGAAAGTAAGTCCCAACCTTTCGGTTCTGGTCAACAGGCACCTCAGTCTGATCTTTGGATACACGCACTACAACACAGCGCAGGTTCTCGGTCCGCTTCGCGGAAATGAAGTGCGCTTTGGCACCAAGTGGCAGTACTGAGCGGGCCTGCTCTTTCCCGGCGGCGTGCCAGAGCTACTCTCCAATGCCCTGAGCAAGAAATCCGCCATCGACGGGGATGGAAGCCCCAGTGACGAAACTGGAGCTGTCAGAGGCCAGAAAAATGGCCGCGCCTTTGATTTCCTCCACTTGGCCAAAACGCTTCATCGGGGTGTGCGCGAAGATGGATGTCTTTCTTTCAGGCCGGTTGATGATGTCGCGGTTGAGGTCGGTCTCAAAAACGCCCGGAGAAATAGCATTGACAGTGATGTTATATTTGGCCCACTCTGCCGCCAGGCAGCGCGTGATCTGGACCACGCCGCCCTTGCTGGCCGCATAGGGAGCAACTTCGTGCGCGCTGACGAAAGAGGCGATCGAGGCAATGTTGATGATCCGCCCATATTGTCGCTCTTTCATAACCCGGCCAACCATCTGGCAGGTGTTCCAGACTCCTTTCAGGTTGATTTCCATGATCTGATCCCACAGGCTGTCTTCGACTTCGAACGACGGCACCCTCTTTGTTACCCCGGCTGAATTAACCAGAATGTCGATCCGACCCATTTCATTCAGCACTCTGTCGATCACCGCCTGGATCTGGTCGCGGTCTGTCACGTCTCCCGTCATCTCGAAGGTTCTTCCTCCGGCGGCCTTGATTTCCTGAGCGGTCCTCTGGACTTCTTTGGCCCGGCGGCCCACTGCGACCACGTCGGCGCCAGCCCCAGTGAATCCGACGGCGATAGCTTTGCCAAGCCCGCTTGTTCCACCGAACACCAGGGCGCATTTTCCCTCGAGACTCAACCCTTTGTAATAAGACAAGCGAATTCCTTTCCGCAACCTGGATGTAAGAGTGCCATCCTACCATCAGCGGAAAAAGCCAGGCAACACGGAGCGGTGCATCTCTTGCGCCGTCGCTTGCGAGGGTGTTAGGCTTCCACTTTACTCACACCCGAGGAGAGGCCGGACGGGCGCTGGTCTCAAACGTAAAACAGGCCTGCGTGAAACAAGACTGCGCTCAATTCAAATACTGGAAACCTGATGGGAGGTCATAGCTGAATGGAATTAGAACAACTGACTCGAATGTATGATTTTACAGGGCGAACGGTTGCCATTACGGGAGGGGCGGGAGTTTTGGGCGGCGAGATTGCTCAGGCTCTGGTCGGATGCGGAGCCAACGTGGCGATCCTGGATCTGAATCTTGATCCGGCCAAGGCCATTTTGGAACAGATGGGCCCGCGCGCAAGCCAGGCGTTCACTGTGAAAACCAACGTCCTCGACATGGACAGCCTGCGCCAGGCTTCCGCAGCCGTCCTGGAGAAGTTCGGCGGAGTCGATTGCCTTGTGAACGCGGCCGGAGGGAACAAGCCACAGGCTACCACCAGCGCCGACCTCACGTTCTTTGATCTGCCGGCTGACGCCCTGCGATGGGTATTCGACCTGAACATCATCGGGACTGTCCTTCCCTCCCAGGTGTTTGGCAAGGTTATGGCTGAAAAAGGCGATGGGACTATTCTGAATATCTCTTCCATGAATGCTTTTCGTCCGCTGACGCGCATCCCTGCCTACTCAGCCGCGAAAGCTGGAGTCAGCAACTTTACGCAATGGCTGGCGGTGCATCTGGCGCAACTGTATTCGCCGAAGATTCGGGTAAACGCCATAGCGCCGGGGTTCTTCATGACGCAGCAGAACAGATTTCTTTTGACCGATGAGAAGACAGGTGAATTGACCGCGCGCGGCAAGTCGATCATTGACCACACGCCGATGGCACGTTTTGGCAATCCGGAGGACCTGTTTGGGGCTGTCTTGTGGCTGCTTTCGCCGGCATCTGCATTTGTGACGGGAGTGATTGTGCCGATCGACGGGGGATTTTCGGCGTATAGTGGAGTATAGGGGCCAAGGGACTGAAAATCAGAGGCGCATAAAGGGGCGTTTGCACGGAGGCACGGTATGGCTATTGGACTAGGATTCGCGGATCGCCACCTGACCAATGAGGAAATCAGCCGGACTGTTCACGAGGGTCTGGGCACGCTGGCCGTTGACGGCAAACGCGTTCTGATTATCATCCCGGACGGCACCCGCACCATGCCCATGCCGCTGATGTTTGACTTATTTGAGCGCGAGCTTTCTTCGCGCGCGGCGGTGCTTGATTACCTTGTGGCGCTTGGCACGCATCCCATGATGGACGACGACCACCTCAGCAAGCTGGTGGGGAGGCAGGTGGTGGACGGAAAGATTGGCAAGATCCGCATCTTCAATCATCACTGGGAAAAAACGGAAACCTTTGTGACGCTTGGAGTGATTCCTGCTAAAGAAATTGGTGAGATCACGGGTGGCGTGCTGGAAAAGGAGATTCCCGTCCGGCTGAACAGGATGATTCTGGACTATGACCAGATCATCATTTGCGGGCCGGTTTTCCCCCACGAGGTGGTCGGATTCTCGGGTGGTAACAAATACTTTTTTCCCGGTATCGGCGGATCGGAAATCATCAACCAGACCCACTGGACCGGTGCGTTGATGACCAACTACAAGATCATCGGCGCAGGCTATACGCCGGTGCGGGCCATTATTGACCGGGCTGCCGGGATGATTGACCGGCCCGTGGCGTGCTTTGCGCTAGTGGTAACCCACGGCGGCTTTGAGGGGCTTTACTTTGGATCGGCAAAGGAAGCCTGGAAAGCCGCATCAGAGCTCTCGGCGCGCAAGCACATCATTTACGTGAAGAAGCCTTTTCGGCGTGTCTTTTCTGTGATGCCGAAGCTCTATGACGACCTGTGGACCGGCGCGAAAGGTATGTACAAGATGGAGCCGGCCGTAGCCGACGGAGGCGAAGTGGTGATCTATGCGCCGCACATCACCGAGGTCAGCTACACGCACGGCAGAATTATCGAAGAGATCGGCTACCATTGCCGCGACTATTTCCTGGCGCAGTGGGACAAGTTCAAAGACTATCCCGGAGGCGTGCTTGCTCACTCCACTCACGTTAAGGGGCTGGGCAAGTACGACGCCGCAACCGGCAAAGAGACACCGCGCATTCAGGTAACCCTGGCGACTGGGATATCCAAAGAACGCTGCGAGCGAATTAACCTTGGTTACCTTGACCCTGCAAGCGTCAACCTGGAGGAATGGAAAGGCCGGGAAGACGAAGGCATCCTGCTGGTGCCGCGGGCCGGCGAGATGCTCTACCGCGTGGAAGAAAGAGCTTCAAAAGCGGCCTAGGGCCGAACGGCACTGCTTCTCAACCCTGCAGGTGCTCAGCCAGCCAGACCACGTATTGGCTGTTATGCCGCCGCACCTCTGCCAATAGGTGTTCGGGCAGGTCATCGATCTTCTCTTTGAAAAAGCGCCGGTCGCCGTCTGGTGAATCTACATCACGGCTGCCCACCAGGTTCCCCAGCCAGAAAACCAGGAAAAGATTGCCGTCCACGCGGCCGCGGGATGCGTCGCCAATGTTGTACTCAAGGCCCATGGAACCGTACTTTGCCGCAAGCTCACTCTCATAGCCAAAAGCTCCGGCGGAAGCGAAATCATTGGCGCGCTTCACCATCCGCTCATAGAGCTTCCGCCAGTGAGAACCCGCCGGCTGGCTTCTCAGCACGTCGAAGAGTTGCAACTGCAGCTCGCCGGAGATCTTGTAGTTCACGCGGCCCGCTGTTGATTTCCCAATCCGCTCCAGAACTTCCTGCTGCTTGCCGCTGCCGGAGTGGATGCTTAGCGTAGTGTCAAAACTTCTGGCCACGTCAGCCAGTTCGGCAACACGCGCCGCGAGTTCTTCAAGAGGCTTTCCGCCGAACTCCTTCTCTACGCGCCCCGGAAGTTCCGGCCACATTTTGTGATGGCAGTAGTCTACCAGGCCGACGCCGTCCGCCGGCGAGGTGGCCATTGCAACCGGATAGGCCTGGCGCTTTTTGAATCCCAGATTGGGCGGGCAAAGCTGGGCAGCCCTGCCGCGCGCCTTAAGCCAGTGCATGTAAAACAGGAGTTCCTTGGCGGTAGTCAACGTCTCGGCCTCGTCGATGGACGGTTCGAAATCGAACGTAGTGTCCAGACCGGCCTCGGACTTGGCCTTGAGGATGTAGTCGTAGAGTTCTTCGTTGAGCTTCAGACTCTGGCCGAACTTGACGCCCAGGCGATGGATTTCCGATTCGCTGAAAGTATATTTTCTGGTCCCGAGGGCAAAAGGTTTTGAGAATTCACTTTGCAACCACTTCTGCTCTTCGCCGGAGAAAATCTGCTGAAATTTCTCGCTGACGGCGGAGTCGCTCCAGGGGTCCGGATGCCGGGAATCCGCCTGGAGTTCGAAGAGGCGGGAAGTGTCTGTCGTAAACTTGGTGTAACCAGCAGCGTGGCGGATGGCTGTCTTGACCATTTCAACCGATTGGGCGATCTCTTCCGCGCTGTTTCCGGAGACGATGAAGTGGTCGGCCTCGGCGTTGTAACCTTCGCGCCAGCCGGAACGGATGGCAGCCCACAGGCCGGTGTGGTAAAGATGGCGGATAGATACCCGCGTGTGCCCGGTCGCGACAGGGTTCTCACCGTCGCGCTCGTCCAATGCGTCCTCAGTGGTCATCTCGCGAGTTGCGGAGAGTTGCACCGTTGAAGCCATGTTGACGTGAAGTTTGTCCAGGATGGTCCGGTAGGCGTCAAAGACTGCAGGCAAACTGATTTCCGGATGGCGATTGCCGGCCGCTACAGCAGGCTGCGAGCCCTGCGGCCGAGGCAGAAATGCGCGGTCAACTTTTTCGGCGAATCTCCGGATGGTTTCATGATCATGGCTGCCGAAAGGAATGAAGCTGACCAGAACTTCTTTCTCGTCAAGCTGAACGCTCTCAGTTCGGACGGGTTCAGCCAGGAACTTGCCTGCCGAAGGTGAGCCAACGGCCACATACATCAACAACGGCGTGGTTTTGCCATCAGACACGGCGTCAGCCGCCAGGTAAAAATTCAACGAATGGGCGGGATCTTTTGCGAGGGACCCGGCAAAAGGTCTGAAGGTATCCAGGCCAAGACCCGCGAGGTGTTTCGCCAGTTGTTCACGGGCTCTTGCATCAATGGTCCGATCTTTTGTGTGTTGAACAATTCCAGATACAACTGCGGCGGCTTCGTTGGTATCGAACTGAGGTTTCATAGCTCTCCTGGTTAAATTTGATGTGACAATCTTACACCCTGAACTTGTGAAGGCGGTAGGCGCAGAACCCGGCGGACACTTGTTGGCTATTCGGCGTGGCCGGTGCGCCCCTGGATCTGCTCGATGGCGTGGGGAAGTATCTCGATAATGCTTTCGAGCGATTCGCGGGCGCCGCGGGGGCTTCCTGGAAGGTTCACAATCAGCTTGCCCTTTCGCACTCCAGCGACGGCGCGCGACAGGGCCGCCAGAGGAGTGCTCTTTATCCCCTCGGCCCGCATCAACTCTGCAAGGCCAGGGACTTCAGTTTCGATAACTGAGCGCGTGGCTTCCGGAGTTACGTCGCGCGGTCCGACCCCCGTTCCGCCAGACGTGAAGACCGCATCGCAGTCTTCGGAATCCGTCCAGGCCTCCAGACGGCTGCGGATCTGATCAGGCTCGTCGGGCAGGATTTCGAGTGCGGTCACGTCCCAGCCGTGAGCCTTGAGAATCTCGCGGACGGCAGGGCCGGACCTGTCCTCCCGCTCTCCGCGGGTGGCCAGATCACTCAAAATCAGAATTCTTGCACGGAAGTTGCGAGTCATTTAGATAATTGAGTTCACAGCAGGGTTGTTGTGGCGTCCTCCAGTGCGCCTCCCGTCCACTTAACCTGCATCCCGGTTCGCCTCGTCCAGCAGGCGCAGGCCTTCCATCATAAGGCCCTGGGTTGACATGGTGGTGGTGCGTTCGCTGGAGGTTTTGGTGAAATCCACTTCCCACTCACCATCGGACCATGTCAGCACTTTATAAACAGCTTCATTTCCTATCAGCGGGCCGTATTGGGCATGGGTCACCTGGCCCTGGTTGAAATAGAGCTTGCACGTTTCCGCCCCGGAGCGCAGCCACAGCGTGCAGGTTTTTCGCCCCTGTTCGAGAGATTGCATCCAGTCGACCAGGCTCATCTCGCTCAGCAGGCCAGCGGTGGTTCCACCACGCATCTGCAGATTCTCCATCTTCTTTCCGTAGATGCGAGCGGTGATATGCCGGACCTGGCGCGATAGTTCCTGGACAAAGAAAGGCTTGACGAGGAAGTCTTCAACGCTCTCCGCAAGGGCGCCAAGGTGCTCGTCAATCTCTTTCTGCGAGGCCAGAAAGACGAATGGAATTTGCGATGTTTCGTCCTGCCGTCGCAGGCTCTCGAACAACTCCAGGCCATTCATACCAGGCATGGAGTAATCGGAAATGATCAGGTCCGGACGGGTTTCGGCGGCCTTTTGCAATGCGTCGGCACCCTGTGTGGCCATGGTTACTTCGCCGCATTTTTCGAGGCTCTGGCCGAGAAGTTTCAGGATGGTCGGGTTATCATCAACCACCAGAATCTTGAATGCCGCCGGCATCAGACCCACCTTTCCCTTGGATTGTTAACCGTCACACAAGAAGACGATCTTAATTTGACGCGCGAAACTCGCCGGATTTGCCGCCGCTTTTGTAGAGAAGCTTCAACTGCGTTATCTCGATTTCATGATCGACGGCCTTGCACATGTCGTAGACCGTGAGGGCTGCAACCGCGGCGCCCGTCAAGGCTTCCATTTCGACACCCGTCGGCCCCGTCGAGCGCACCGTCGCAGTGATGGCAATGCCATTCCTGCAAAACTCCGCGCGAACATCAATGTGGCTCAGCAACAGGGGGTGGCAAAGCGGAATCAATTCAGCCGTGCGCTTGGCCGCCGCAATGCCTGCCACGCGCGAAATCTCCAGCGGATCACCCTTGGGATTGCTCTTGATTTTCCTCAGAGTCTGCGGCTTCATTCTGACTTGTACGCTGGCGACTGCCTGCCGGTGGGTTTCCGACTTAGCGGAAACATCGACCATGCGTACACGCCCTGCACGGTCATAGTGGCTCAAGGTCTTCGTGTTTCCGGAAGTCTCGTTCTTTTTCAACCTTCTTGCCATTGTCATCCTTGCGTCCAAATTGCTAACTTGTCATCGGCATCACATCCACCCAGTCTCCTGCCGCGGGAGAAGGCTGTTCGGGGTGGACAACCAGAAAGCCGTTGGCCTCTGCAACGCCCACAAGATCGCCTGAGCCCTGCCATCCCACAAGGCTGACGACAGGTTCCGCATCCCGGGTTTCAATGCGTGCCGGCATGAAGGTTGTCAATCCCGTTCTATGATGCACCGATTTCGCCAGCCGTGCACGAAGGAAGCTGGGGCGCTCAAACCCGCTGCCCATCAGCACGCCGATCGCGGGCCGGGCGAAAAGGTTACAGGTCACAAAACCCGAAACCGGGTTTCCGGGCAATCCGAAAAAGAACTTGCCTCGAACACGGCCGAAAACCAGGGGTTTGCCAGGACGGATGGCGACGCTCCGGAAGTAAAACTCTGCGCCCAGGTCTGCGAGGACGTCCTCAACAAAATCGTATTTTCCCATAGACACACCACCGCTCAGGAGGAGCATATCGGCGTCCAGGGCCTTCTCGATGAGGCTCTGCAACTCTTCTTTCCGGTCTGGACCAATCCCGATTTCCCATGGATTCGCGCCCGCAGCCGTCATCACGGTCGCGAGCATGGCGGAGTTGCTGTTTCGCACCTGGAACCACTCGGGCTGGCGGTCAATCGGGACTACTTCGTCGCCTGTCGGGATGATGGCCACTCGCGGCCGGACAGTCACAGCAACATTTTCTTTTCCAACGGAAGCAAGAAGCCCAATCTCGCCGGCTCGAATGCGCCTTCCTTTTGGAATGACCGGCATTCCAGCCTGCGCCTCGCTTCCCTTTGGAACGACATTCTCAAAGGAAACCACCGGCCTTTCGATCTCGACATTGTTGCCCTGCGAACGGGTGTACTCAACCATGACCACCGCATCCGTCCCGGCGGGCAGAGGCGCCCCGGTCATGATGGTGACGCAATGGCCGGGTGCGACTTCTGCCTTGAAATATTCACCGGCTCGCACTTCTCCATCTGGAATAAGCACGGTGTTGGCGCGCTCCGTGTCCTGGGATCGCACGGCGAAACCATCCCGTGTCGAGCGGTTGAAAGGAGGATAATCGCGATCGGCCTTCACTTCTTCTGCGAGGACCCTGCCCCATGCCTGGCCGAGAGGCACAACTTCAATTGCGGGAGTAATGCCGGCGGCGGTGACCCTGGTCTCGACTTCAGAAAGTGCCTGTTCAAAGCTCAGCATGGTTGTGACCTGAGGCTCGCCAGGCTTCATTGGAATGCGCTCACCGGCGGAAAAGTTTTGCCGGAGTTTGAATCATTTTGAAGCGATGAGATTAGCGGACCGGGTTTCGTCGCACCAGATGGCCTGCTCGCGCTCAGGTCCGGTTGAAACCATGGCTATTTCCACGCCGACCTGGTCAGAAAGGAAATGCAAATAATCCTGGGCTTTTTGAGGGAGCTTTGAAAACTCCTTCAGGCCAAACGTTGATTGTTTCCAGCCGGGGAGGACGCGATAGTGAACCTTTACCTCATCGAGAATGTCGACGTCCGCCGGAAAGCTTGTGAACCTCTTCCCCTGATATTCGTATTCCATGCCCACTGGGATTTCTTCGAGAGTATCCAGGATGTCGAGTTTGGTGATAA
The DNA here is from genome assembly GCA_035576145.1 of Terriglobia bacterium. Lineage (GTDB taxonomy): Bacteria > Acidobacteriota > Terriglobia > UBA7540 > UBA7540 > SCRD01. The sequence continues at coordinate 15,944 of DATLWV010000345.1, read as the reverse complement.
TCATGGCGCTCAGCCCGTTTACACGGGCCCCATAGCGTGCCGCCGGCACGTCAAACCAGCCGCAGCGCCGTGGCCGACCCGTCACGGCCCCATACTCGCTTCCTCTTGCGCGCAACTCCTCGCCGCCGTCATCCAGGATTTCCGTTGGAAAGGGCCCGCTGCCCACTCGAGTGGTGTACGCTTTTGACACACCCATCACTGCGCCGATCCGTGTTGGGCCCACGCCGGTGCCCGTTGATGCTCCTCCAGCCGAAGCGTTTGAGGAGGTTACGAACGGATAAGTGCCGTGATCGATGTCCAACAGGGTCCCTTGCGCACCTTCAAAAAGAATCCGCTTGCCGCCATCGATTTCGTTATTGAGATATTCCGAAGTGTCAACCAGCATCGGAAGCAAATCACGAGCTTTCTCGATGTATTCCTCAATCCATTCATCGCCGCCAAAAGGGGCGCCCTCGAACAGTGCTGAAGCAATCCGGTCCTTTTCCGAAAGCACGGCCTTACACTTGCGGAGGAAAGCCTCGGGGTTGCGCAGGTCGCCCGTGCGGAGTCCGCGCCGGCCAGATTTGTCTTCGTAAGTCGGGCCGATTCCCTTGGCCGTAGTTCCAATCTTTCCCGAACCCCGCGCCTGCTCCGCGGCCACCTCGTGGCTGCGGTGGTAGGGCATGATCAAGTGGGCGCGATCGCTGATTTTCAACCTTTGGTGAGCGTGGACCCCGTTCTTTTCAAGACCGTCGAGCTCATTAAGCAAAGCCTCCGGGTTAACAACGACTCCCTGACCGATAACCGCAATCTTTCCCGGCCGAAGAATCCCCGTGGGAACCAGTTGCAGAATGAACTTCTTGCCTCCGGCGACCACTGTGTGGCCGGCGTTGGCGCCTCCCTGATAGCGGGCGACGATGTCGAAGTGTTCTGAGAGAGTATCGACGATCTTGCCTTTGCCCTCGTCGCCCCACTGGAGGCCGACAATGGCAACATTGGTTTTTCCCTCGCTTGTTTTCATGCTCTTAGATGTCTGCCCTCTTCATCACATTGTAACCCGACTAAAAGGACCGATGGGCCAATTGGCGCGCAAAATCGTCTCCTTGTTCGGGAGCAGGGAACAAAGATTTCAAGGATTTCCTGGTCCTGCCACTTGTTCGGGGCCCGGCAAGGTTAGAGATTCTTGTCAAGCAGCTTGGCGAGATTGGCTTTTGACGTTGTCCCCACAAGCTGGTCCTTGATTTCCCCGTTCTTGAAAATCAATAACGTAGGAATGCTTCGGATATTGTAGCGACTTGTGACTGACCCATTCTCGTCCACATTCAACTTTCCAACTTTCGCTCGCCCGGCGTATTCGCCTGCGATCTCTTCCACGGCCGGTGCGATCATGCGGCAGGGGGCGCACCACTCCGCCCAGAAGTCCACAAGGACGGGCTTGTCAGACTTCAGGACTTCCTGCTCAAAATTCTGGTCACTAAACTCCAGGATATTACCTCCAGCCATCTGTTGAATCCTCCGGGTGAATACGAAATTTAAGAAGACGAAACAACGCTTGATGCTGCGCTCTGGGTCCTGGTTGCGTAAAGATTTTCATAGAGACTTGCGTACCTCCTGGCTGATTGCTCCCATGAAAAATCTTCCCGCATGCAGTTTTGCTGCAGCTTGGCCCACGCGTCTCTGTCGCGGAAGGTTGCAATCGCCCTTTGGAGACAGGCGAGCAACGCTACGGGCGAATACTGCCGGAACCGGAATCCTGTTCCCTTGTCGCCATCGAAGGGCTGAACGGTGTCGTCCAGGCCTCCAGTGGCCCTCACCACTGGAACCGTACCATATTTCATGCTGTAGATCTGGTTCAAACCGCACGGCTCATAACGGGAGGGCATCAGGAACATATCGGCGCCGGCCTCAATTTGGTGGGCCAGGGGGTTATCATAGGCCACCTTGACCAGGAACTTGTCCGGATATTTCTCCGAAAGTGAACGGAACAGTTCTTCGTATTCCGGCTCGCCCGTCCCGAGTGCCGCGACGTAAAGGTCTTCCCTCATCAGTTCATCGGCGACTTGGGCGATCAGGTCGAACCCCTTTTGCCGGACAAACCTTGACACGATGCCGATGACTGGGCGGTCCATCGCGGGATTCTGGGCCCCCAGTTTTTCGAGCAGCACCTTCTTGCAAACGTCCTTTCCCTGCATATCCTCAGGGGTATAATTTGCCTCAATCAACTTGTCTGTGGCAGGATTCCAGTCCTCGTAATCGACCCCGTTCAGGATCCCTGCCAGATGGGCGGCGCGGCTTCGCAGCACGCCTTCAAGGCCATGCCCGAATTCATCTGTCTGGATCTCCTGGGCATATTTCTGGCTTACCGTGGATACAAAGTCTGAAAAGACGATACCACCCTTCAGAAGATTTACTTTACCGTAATATTCCAGGCCCTCGATCCTGAACAGGTTCTTATCGATGGATATTCGAGGCATAATCTCGGGAGGGAAAAGCCCCTGGTACCCGATGTTATGGATTGTGAAAAGCACCGAGGTGTTTTCATAAAACGGGTCATTAGCGTAAAGACTCCGAAGATAGACAGGGACCAGTGCAGCCTGCCAGTCATGGCAGTGAATCACAGCCGGCGCCCTGGATGAGCGCTTGATGAATTCCAGCGCTGCCATCGAAAAAGCCGCGAAACGCTCGGCGTTGTCGGGATAATCCTTGCCTTTGTCCATATAAAGCTGATCGCGGTCAAACAATTCCGGACATTCCATCAGATATGTTCGGACGCCGTTTGCCGAGCTCGCAATCTGGATGGAGGCAAACTTGAAGCCGCCGGAGAGCGGAACGGTGATGCTTCCCGCGCCCGGGAAAGTAGCTCCGACTTTCGTGATTCTGTAGCGGGGAAGAAAGACCTCTATTTCGTAGCCGAGGGAGGCCAACGCCTTGGGTAGTGCGCCGACAACATCCGCCAATCCCCCTGTTTTCGAATAGGGCACACCCTCAGACGCTACAAAAACTATCTTCATGGGGATAATCCACGGAATTTGTTACATAGACTTAATAGGCTAAATTAGAGTATGGAGTCAGCAAAGTCAAGGTATTGGGTTCGAACCGCGTAGGAACAAAAGGGCAGGATTTAACGTTAGCCGAACCTCTGTGCTACTTAATTCTTATGGCTAAGCGCCATCGGCCGAAGCTGGGACAGCATTTTCTATCGGACGCTCGTTATTGCTCCCGTGTTGCTGATGCTCTTGAGGCGGGGCCGGGTGACCTTGTGATTGAGATTGGCCCGGGTCATGGCGCCGTGACGGGTTTGCTTGCTTCTCGTGCACGCCGCGTTGTGGCAATTGAGATAGACCCTGAACTCGTGGAAGAGCTTCGGCTGAAGTTCCAGCACTCGCGTAACGTGGAAATTGTCCAAGGCGACATTCTCGTGACGGACCTGGGCGAAATTTGCCGTCGTCACAATGTGGAACGGTGCATCGTTTTTGGTAACCTTCCTTACTACATTACTTCCCCAATCATTCACCATGTGCTGGGATTCGCCACGCTGGTTCGCGCCATGGGGTTGCTGGTCCAGCGCGAGGTTGCGGACCGGTTGGTTGCACAGCCTGGATCGCGCGATTACGGCTATCTAACGGTTTTTTCCCGCCTTTATTCTTCCGCTCGAGTGGTTCTCCAGGTCCCTCCAGGGGCTTTCTCACCGCCGCCCAAGGTTAACTCGGCCTTTGTCCGGTTTGAGATGTATACGAGCCTGCGGAGCGTGAGGCAGGCAAACGAGCAGGAGTTCCTGGGCTTCCTGAAACAGTGCTTTGTTTTCAAGCGAAAGATGCTTTTGAATTGCCTTGCCCCAATGTATCCACGGCAGAGGATTGAAGCGGAACTCGAGCAGCTTGGACTCCCGCCCGGAGTCCGAGCTGAACAGCTTTCGCTAGACCAGTTCATTGCGATTTTTTCAAACCTTCGCTAAATCCCGGGGTCGCGGCGAGCGAGGGCTGCCCACCCCCCACAGGTGTCGACTCTCCGAACTTCCCGGAGCTATGATAAGATTTTGACGATTGTAAGGAGGAATCAACATCTCAAATTCTGATAATAAGTTACGGGCTATCCCCCTCGGAGGCCTCGGTGAGTTCGGCATGAACATGATGGTCTTCGAGTATGGCGACCACGCCGTGGTAGTTGATTGCGGGGTGATGTTCCCGGACTCCGAATTGCCTGGCGTCGACATTATTGTTCCCGACATTACTTACCTTCGCCAGATTCAGGACCGGATCAGGGCCATCCTTCTCACCCATGGCCACGAGGACCACATCGGTGCATTGCCCTACGTGGTGGACGAGATTGACGCGCCTGTCTATGGAACTGCATTCACCCTGGCGCTGGCAAAAGCGAAACTGGTGGAGCATGGGCTGGAAGAGAGCGTCGAGATGCGGGAGATGAAGCCCGCCACGCCTTTTGACATCGGCCCGTTCCACATTGAGTTTATCCATCTGACCCACAGCATTATTGAGGCGGGTGCGCTTGCCATTACGACGCCAGCCGGAACCCTCATCCATACGGGCGACTTCAAGTTCGATCCGACGCCAATGGACCAGCGCCAGAGCGACTTGCACGCGCTTGCGGACTACGGGCGTAAAGGGGTCCTGGCCCTGTTCTCGGACTCCACCAACGTCGAGCGGCCCGGCATCACGCCTTCAGAACGCGCCGTCCGTGAACGGCTTTCTGAAATCATGACGGTGGCAGAAGGGCGCGTCGTGATTACGTGCTTTTCCACCTCCGTCCATCGCCTGCAAATTGTGGCGGACCTCGCCCATGCCCGCGGCCGCAAGCTCTGTTTTTTGGGGCGCAGCATGCTCCAGACTTCGGACATCGCCCAGCAGATGGGAAAGCTTAACCTCCCGCCTGGCCTGCTGGTTGAGCAACAGGAACTCCGAAATCTCCCGCGATCTAAAGTGGTTCTGGTGTTGACCGGCAGTCAGGGTGAACCCATGGCAGCGCTGCCGCGGGTTGCCGTCAATCGCCACCGTTGGGCGTCTGTAGAGCCCGGTGATGAGGTGGTGATTTCTGCGCGTGTTATTCCCGGCAACGAAAAGTCCATCTTCCGCATGATCGACCACCTCTATCGCAGGGGAGCTCACATCCATTACGACGACGGCAGCCAGCCCCCTGTTCATGTTTCCGGGCACGGAAGCGCGGAGGAGTCCAGTCTGATGCTCAACCTGGTCCGGCCACGTTACTTTGTGCCGATCCACGGCGAATATCGCCAGCTTTTTCAGCATGCGGAGGCGGCCAAGCGGGTGGGAATCCCGCCTGAGAACGTCTTTCTGCTGGAAAGCGGCGACGTGCTGGAATTTTCAGGAGACGGGGCAAAGAAAGTCAATCGTGTGCCGGTGGGGCGCGTTTGTATTGATGTCGGGACCCTGGACGAAGTAGGCGACATCATCCTCAAGGAGCGGCGGCACATTTCTGAAGACGGCATCGTTATTCCAATACTGGCGATCAACGAGCACACCGGGCAGCTTGAGGTGCCTCCGGAAATCGTTTCACGCGGCTTTATTCCCATGGATGAGGCGAAGGACCTGGTGGAGAGCGCGCGCCAGGTAATCTTCAAGACCATTGAGGTCTCCAACACCGAGGAGATTGCCGACTGGGGCGTTATCAAAGAGAAGATTCGGACAGCGTTGCGCCGCCATTTCGATCAGGAGACCGGCAAGCGCCCCATGGTCCTTCCTGTCGTCCTCGAGGTCTGAAAGGCCTGTTTCCGAAGCTCCGGCCAGTGGCAGTCTTATTGTCGCATCTTGAACATCCGAAATATTCGTTGTTTGCTGTCTTGCACCGGGCGTGGTAGTATTTCCCATCGGATGAGGATTGCGCCACCGCATCCGACGCTGGGCCTAAAGCACGGTGAAATTGATTTTTGAGCCACGAACCTGCGGCGGGGAGGGTGACCGCAGCAATGGGCTTTCGCGGAGAGATTACGGCGCATGCCAACCTCCAAACGTGACCTCGCCAAAGGGTCTTCCACCCATCCGCTGATCGGGTCAGCACGCTTCGCTGAGCTTGTCGGTTTTCTGCTGCTGATTCTGGGTTTGCTTGTTCTGTGCAGTCTGGTCTCCTATTTCCCCCGTGATCCATCCCTTGACACCAGTGGCAGTGCCCCGGGAGCCATCCACAACTGGATTGGTCTGATTGGTGCTTATGGCGCTGATGGTGTAGCGCAAATGTTGGGATGGGTGTCTTATCTGATTCCCCTGGCCCTTTTCTTAATAGGGGTCAGGCTGGTCCGGACAAAATCACTCCAGGCGCCTCGTACCAAGTTGTTTGGATTGGTGCTGTTGATCTTGTCCCTGGGCGCCCTGCTGCAACTGTTTCCTTATACGCCGCGCATCCACGGGGTGATCCAGGGCAGCGGCCTGGTCGGGTTCCTCGTGGCAACCGGACTGGTTCATGTCTTGAATCCTCTGGGGGCCGCGATTGTTGCCGGGACGCTGTTCTTGAGTTCTCTGTTTCTCGTCACACGGTTTTCTTTCTCAGCCTTATTGGCAATCCTGCAACGGCGCTTTGCATTCGTAGGCAGACTGGTTGTGCGCTGGCAGGACTGGCTGGAAAGGCGCCGGGCTGAGCGCTTACGGCGCCAGATTGAACGCACGAAGGCCGCAGGCAGGCAGCCTGTGGTGATGCAGCAGGCCCGACAGCTTTCGCCTCGGGCCGAAGTCAGGAATGAGTCACCCAGGATTACAGGCAGCCAATCGGCCCCGCCTCCGGCTATGGGAGGACTTGACACGCTGGGTCCCGAGATCATCGAGCGCGGCCCCAAAGACCGGCCTGCGGAAGCAGAAGAGGCAGCGCCCAAACCTCCAAAGGTTTCAGGCCGTGGCCGAGGCCATTATAAGTTGCCAAGCACCGCGCTGCTCCGTCCCCCCGACGCTGAGGAGAGGATCGATGAGGAAGAGTTGAAAGAGCGGGCGCTCAGGCTGACGGAGAAGTTTGCCGAGTTTGGTGTTACTGGAACGGTCACACAGATCCATCCCGGCCCGGTCGTTACCACTTATGAATTCAAGCCGGAAGCGGGCATCAAGTACAGCCGTATTGTAAATCTGGCAGATGATCTTTGCCTTGCCCTGAAAGCCGAATCCATTCTGATTGAACGGATTCCAGGCAAGTCCACCGTTGGCATCGAAGTTCCCAACGCGCATCGCGAAACCATCCACTTGCGTGAAACGCTTGAGGCAGGCGACTTTACCGGCCACAAGTCCAAACTGGTGCTCTGCCTGGGAAAAGACATTACCGGAAAGATTCGGGTGGCGGACCTGGCGCAGATGCCTCACCTCTTGATTGCGGGATCTACGGGCACGGGCAAGAGCGTCTCAATCAATTCTTTTATCGTCTCGATTCTCTACAAGGCAACGCCCGATGAAGTCAAGGTGATCATGATTGATCCCAAGCGGCTGGAGTTGAATCTCTATGATGGCATTCCGCATCTGTTCACACCCATTGTGACGGAGCCCAAGCAGGCCGCGAACGTTTTGCGGAGGGCCACCATGGAGATGGAGCGGCGGCTGAGGTTGCTGGCTGAACAGGGCGTGCGGAACATCGAACAATACAACAAGCTGTTTGAGGAAACTTCAACGCTGGACCTTTTTGATACCGATCCGGAGCGCAATCGTCCGCTACCCTACATTGTGATCGTCATCGATGAACTTGCGGACTTGATGATGGTTGAGCCGCAGGGCGTGGAAGAATCCATTACGCGCCTTGCCCAGATGGCCCGCGCGGTGGGCATCCATCTGATTCTCTCCACGCAGCGCCCATCGGTGGACGTGATCACAGGCCTGATCAAAGCGAACCTGCCTTCCCGCATCGCTTTCCGTGTGGCCTCGAAAGTGGATTCCAGGACGATTTTGGACTCGAACGGTGCGGAAGCTCTGCTCGGCCGCGGCGATATGCTTTTCCTCCCTCCCGGAACGGCCAGGCTAGTTCGCCTGCACGGTGCCCTGGTCACGGAAAAGGAGATCGACAAGGTCGTTGAATGGTGCAAGCAGCAGCGCGATCCGGAGTACAACGAAGAGTTTCTCAAGCCTGTGCGCGACAAGGATGACCGCAACGCGGAACTGGACGACGAGACAGACGCCTCGGAACTGGACGCCGTTTATGAGGACGCTGTTCGAATCGTGGTTGAATCCGGCAAAGCATCCACTTCGCTTTTGCAGCGGCGCCTGCGGTTGGGATACGGCCGGGCAGCCAGGTTGCTGGACCTGATGGAACGCGATGGAATTATCAGCGCTCCGGATGGATCAAAGCCACGCGAGGTCTTAAAGCGCCCCGACTGGGTGCGGGAAATGGACGAGCCCTTGCGATAACCGGCCGTGGCCTCGACTGGCCCCACCTATAAGATAGCCCAAAACCATTCGATTGCTTGCGGGGCTAACCCCTGGGTTTTCCCGTACAGTTCCAGTGGCAAGCGAAACAGCTCGTCAAGACGGCGCAGGATCTTCTCGATTCTTCAAAAGTCGATCAGACTCCTGGGCTCAAAAGCCGCCCGAATGGCATTCAGGATGGCGAAAAGATCAATGACTTCCTGGCAGATTGCTCCCGCAACCGGCGGCAAATAGCCCGCAGCCGCAAAGCCCATCCCTATAACACTTAACGCCATACCGCCAATGGCGCTCTGGAGCGCGATGGTGCGCATTCGCCTGGCTATGTGGAAAAACTCATCCACTTTTTCGAGCGATGTGTCCATGATCACGGCTCCTGCCGATTCCGTGGTGATATCGCTGTGGTGTCCAAACGCGATTCCGATGGACGCGGTCATCAGAGCGGGAGCATCGTTGATGCCGTCTCCGAGGAATAGCGTCTTGGCCTCGCGCGTGGCCTGGCGGACCAGTCCGACCTTTTCTTCTGGGCTCTGAGATGCATAAATCTCTTCAACGCCAACAAGGTCCGCAAGGTATTTGACTTCACTTTCCCGGTCGCCAGAAACAAGCATCAGCTTGTCAAAGCCATGTTTTCTACCGAGATGTTGAACAAAGGACTTGCTCTCAGTTCTGGGGGCGTCATGGAAAACATAAGTTGCCGCGTAAACGCCGTCGAGCGCGATTTCGCAGGTCAGCCCTCCCACGACCTCCGGAAGAAGGGCCTCAGATGTTCCCACCTCTTTGATAAGAGTTGCTCGGCTGGTAATGCGAATGGACCTGCCACGGACCAGCCCTCGCAGCCCGCCGCCCGGGGCTTCGCTAATCTTGGTGGCGTGGTCGAGATGAAGCCCTGCCTCTCGTGCAGCATGGAGGATAGCCCTGGCAAGCGGATGTTTGGAATACTGCTCGATGCTTGCGACCAATTGCAGGACTTCCGTTTTGTCAAAACCGCCAGCAACGACTTGCCGGGTCAGCCGAGGGAGGCCATAAGTTAGCGTCCCCGTTTTGTCAAAAATTATGGTCCGGCAGGTATCAAGCTGCTCCAGGACTGACGGATCTTTCACCACGATGCCGCGGCGTGCTGCCAGCGAAATGGACCCGATGATGCTGACCGGAATGGCGATCAGCAGGGGGCAGGGTGTTGCGATCACCAGTACCGCAAGAAAACGCACGGCCTCGCCGCTCCAGGCCCAGGCCATAAGCGCCATGGCCACGGCGATTGGCGTGTAGTAAGCGCCCAGTTGGTCACCCAGGCGGCGGATGCGCGGGCGGTTTTCCTGCGCTGTCTTCATCACTGCCATGATCCGGGCATAACGGGAGTCAACGGCCAGCTTTTCCGCCTGTATGGTTAGTGCCGTTTCACCGTTAATCGCGCCGGACAAGACCCGCGCCCCCGGGGTCTTGGATATTTCAAACGGTTCACCCGTCAGGTACGACTCATCCATAATTCCCTCACCGTCAATCACAACGCCATCCACCGGGCAGATTTCATGCGGGTAAACCGTCAGCGTGTCACCGATCCTGACTTCGTCAAGCGGAACGTCGGTGATGGCGCTGTCGTGTCGGCGGTGCGCAACGCTGGGCATTCGTTTCGCGAGCGCCTCCAGCACCGAAGACGCGCTGCGGACCGCATAGGCCTCCAGAACGTTTCCGCCGGAGAGCATCAGAACCACCAGCGTCCCGGCAAGGTATTCGCCCAGAATGACGGAGACCACGATCGAGATGCCAGCCAGCAGGTCTGAGCCGAATTCCTTTCGAAAGGCTTTGACGCACAGGCCATAGACGAGAGGTGCGCCCCCCAGAACAAGTGCTGCAAACAGGGGAATCTCACTGGTGAGTTGTGATGACTTCAGCACAAAACGGAGAACAAGATGGACCGCGATTCCCGCGATTGCGATGACGGCAATGGCGTTCTCGATTGGGATGCGGCCCTTTTGGACGCCGTGTGGGGGCGTTTGGGAACTTATGTGTCTCACGTTTTTCTTGTCTTCTATCCTGCGGCATAGGGTCTCTTTTTTCAATCCCAACAAGTTCTTTCCGGCTGAAATAGGCAGGCTCTCTAAAGATATTGTGAGTCTTTGAGGCTTCTCGCCGTGACATCCCTTAATCAATTCACATCCAAGCAGATAGGGAAAATGAACGGGAGGCTTTCCTTGACCTGTGGGGTATCGTAAAATAAGATAGATTATTTTGGCCCTTGAACTGTTCCCGGCCACTGCCGGGTGTGGTGCAGGGGGAGGACTGTAAAAGCAGGAGTGGAACGCGAGGAAGTAGATGTTTGAGGCTCTACAGGATAAGTTCCAACAGGCGTTCAAGAACCTTCGGGGAAGGGGCACCCTCACTCCGGAGGCCATTGATGAGACATTGCGTGACGTGCGCATGGCCCTGCTTGAAGCCGACGTCAACTTCAACGTGGTCAAGGCGTTGCTGGAAAGGGTGCGGGTCCGCGCGCTGGGTGAGGAAATTGGCGCCACGTTTACGCCCGCCCAGGAAGTGGTTCGGATTGTACGGGACGAACTTGTTGAAATCCTCGGTCGTGACGCTTCTCTGCTGACCTTTTCAAAAGAGTATCCCACGGTTCTCCTGATGGTAGGACTGCAGGGATCCGGCAAGACAACCACTTCCGGCAAGCTGGCCCTCTGGCTGAGCAAAAAGAAGAGGCGCCCCATGCTGGTTTCGGCTGACGTTTACCGCCCGGCGGCGCGGGAACAGTTGGCCGTGATTGCCCAGGCGGTTGGCATTCCCTGTTTTGCGGGTGACGGCATAAGTTCACCTATTGATCTGGCCCTGGCAGCAAGAAAAGATGCCGCCGACCGTGGGCACGACGTCCTGATTGTTGACACGGCCGGCCGGTTGCACATTGACGAGCCGTTGATGAAGGAAGTCGCGGAATTGCGGTCGACCTTGCGCCCCAGTGAGGTCCTGCTGGTTGCCGATGCCATGGTGGGGCAGGATGCCGTAAAAAGCGCCCAGGAATTCCACGAGAGACTTGGCGCCACGGGTGTCATCCTCACCAAGCTTGATGGAGACGCACGGGGCGGCGCCGCGCTCAGCATTCGCCACGTAACGGGCCAACCGATCAAGTTCATCGGAGTTGGCGAGAAGTATGACGCGCTCGAAGTTTTTTACCCGGACCGAATTGTTTCGCGGATTCTGGGAATGGGTGACATCCTGTCACTGATTGAGAAAGCGGAAGAAAAGATTGACAAGAAGAAAGCTCTGGAAGTCCATCAGAAGCTTCAATCCGATTCCTTCACGCTTTCGGATTTCCGTGACCAACTGGCCCAGATGCGTTCGCTGGGGCCGCTCGACCAAATGCTGGGCATGCTTCCAAAGGTGGGCATGCTGAAGAATATTGGCAAGGTCCAGGTGGACGAGAAAGAACTGATCAGGATCGAGGCGATTATCAACTCCATGACGGAAAAGGAGCGGCGCCGCCACGACATCATCAACGGCAAGCGCCGCAAACGAATTGCGCGCGGCAGTGGAACCACGGTCCAGCAGGTCAATCAGGTGCTGAAACAATATGTCCAAATGCGGAAAATGATGAAAACCATGAGCACCAGCCTGCTGGGAAAACAGATGAGCCGTCTGAAGCTGCCGTCTGGTGTGGGTGGACTGGGTTCCTAGGCGCGTAGCTGCCCTCCCGGAAATTAAGGGAAGGCGCTTGAAAGTTTTGCTATTGTTATTGTAAAGATCGGCTGGGCAAGGATGATTGGCGCCCGGCCGCCGACTAAATTGAATAGCAGGGAGGACGATTGTTAAGAATACGGCTGGCTCGGACGGGAGCTAATAAAAAACCGAGTTACAGGGTTGTTGTGATTGAACGGGATCGAGCACGCGACGGTGGGTTTGTTGAAATTGTCGGGCATTATAACCCGCGGAGGAATCCTGTTGAGTTGGTCTTGAAACGAGACCGTGTGGATTACTGGCTGGGTAAAGGCGCTCAGCCGTCCGAGACAGTACGGAGCCTTCTGAAGAAGCCGGAATAGCAAAAGGCAGAAGGTCCGTGCGGTTCGCCTCACCATGGCGCAGGGTCCACCATTTGGGTTTCCCAAGTACTCTTTACTTCAGAGCTAGAGCAAAAGTCAGTTCGGCAGGAGGGACCAAGTGGAAATGAAGAATCTCATTGAGGCGATTGCTAAGGCGCTTGTGGATAATCCCGACCAGGTTTCTGTCCGGCCGGTGGAAGGGGAGCAGATCACTGTTCTGGAGCTTCGTGTTCATCCCTCGGACCTTGGGAAAGTGATCGGGAAGCAGGGGAGAACTGCCCGGTCGATTCGAACCATCCTTGGGGCCGCCGGGATGAAGCTCAAGAAGCGTTTTACCCTTGAGATCCTGGAATAGGGTGAGTGCCGGCGGTTCCGGCAAGCATCAGGACGAGATGAGCGACTCCGCTTCGCACCAGCAGGTCCAGCGAGGGGCACGCGCTGCCGTAGCTGACGGTGAGATGCGGGGTTTTATTGCCATCGCACGTGTCGTGCGTCCGCAGGGACGCAAAGGGGAAGTCCTGGCGGAAATTCTGACCGATTTCCCCTACCGCTTCCAAGACCTCGGGCGGGTTTTTCTTGACGTCCCCGGTAGTTATCCCCAGGCCGTAACCGTAGAGCATACCTGGTTACACAAGGGAAGAGTGGTTCTGAAGCTTGCCGGTATCGGCTCCATTGATGATGCCGAAACACTGAGGGGACGTTTGGTGCTGGTTCCTGAGGAGGAGAGAGTTGTTCTTTCCGCCAACCAGTATTATCTGTGGGAACTGCAGGGTTGCCAGGTGGTTGTTGAAATCGGAGGGATAAGGAAGCCACTGGGAACCGTAACTCAGGTTGAGCGCACAGGCGGAGTTGACCTGCTCCACGTTGCGGATGAGTCCCGGGAGGTCCTGGTGCCCTTTGCAGAGGCGATTTGCAAGGTTATCGATCCGGAGTCCAGGCTGATCGTCATTGAACCGCCTGAAGACCTTCTCGATCTGAATCGGGAGTGAGGGGCATCATCGCCGGGTGGGCGGACCCGACGCAGCCCTCAAAATGATGCAATTTGATGTTGTCACCATTTTTCCGGATTTTTTCGGGAGCCTGTTGGCCCATGGGGTCCTGAAACGGGCCATGGCCGGCGGCCAGCTTGCAGTCCGCCTGCACGACCTGAGAGATTTTACGGATGACCGGCACCGGACGGTTGATGATCGTCCCTTTGGTGGCGGGCCGGGAATGGTTCTCAAGCCGGAACCCATTTTTCGCGCCGTGGAATCGATCAAATCGGAACAACCGGAACAGGATGTTCCGGTTATTCTTCTGTCGCCACAGGGCCGGCTATTGCGGCAGCCGGTCGTGGAAGAACTGTCGGGGCACTCCCGCATCGTTCTGGTCTGCGGGCGCTACGAGGGCATGGACGAGCGTGTAGCAGAGGGCCTGGCGACGGATGAGCTGTCGATTGGCGATTATGTTTTGAGCGGCGGCGAGATTGCGGCCGCTGTTGTGATGGAATGCGTTACGCGGTTGATACCGGGAGTGCTCGGCAACGAAGAATCGGTTGTTCAGGATTCGTTTGGCGAGGAAGCGGTCCCAGGGCGGCGGGTCCTCGACTGGCCGCATTACACCCGGCCCGCGGAGTTCAGAGGGATGCGAGTGCCGGACGTTCTGCTTTCGGGAGACCATGAAGAAGTTCGCCGGTGGCGCAGGCGGAAGGCGCTCGAAAAGACATGGCGGAAAAGGCCGGAACTGCTGGCTGATTTCCCGCTTGACGAGGAGGACCGGCGGGTCCTGGAAGACTTGAAGCAGGCATCATGGCTGCCCGTTTCGCCCCGGCAGGGCTGAACTCATCCGGCGGCATTGGCCTGGACTTTGAGAAAGAAAATCGCACAAATTTCTAATTGAAGATGGAGCGTTACCACAATGAGCATCGTTGAAAAGATCGAACAGGAGCAAATGAAGAGCGAAGTGCCGCACTTCCACGCGGGTGACACGGTGCGGGTCCACGTGAAGATCAAGGAAGGGGACAAGGAGCGGATCCAGGTGTTTGAAGGCACCGTCATGGGACAACACCGTGCCCAGAACCACTCCACCTTTACCGTTCGCAAGATTTCATTCGGCCATGGCGTCGAGCGAATTTTCCCCTTGCACTCGCCCGTCATTGACAAGATTGAGCGTGTCAGGGCAGGACAGGTACGGCGCGCCAAGCTGGGTTATCTGCGCGGACGCCGTGGCAAAGCTGCGCGCATCCGCGAAGCCCGCACGGAACGCGAAGGCTGATCGGCAGGCCTGCCAGGGCAATTCGTGAGCGGGGGATTTCCCACCGCTATTTGTCAAGTGGAACTCCGGACATCTTTCCATGCCTCGACTGCGCATACCCAGAGACCTGGAATGTTCTTCCCGGCTTGAATCCTGCCTGCTTCGTCGCGGGATTAGATTAGTCGCGGGGACCGATGAGGCCGGGCGAGGCTCGCTTCTCGGTCCACTGTACGCTGCGGCCGTGATCCTTGATTCTGCGCAGCCTATTCCGGGACTGAACGACTCAAAGAAGCTTTCCTCGCAGGCGCGTTCCAGCTTTGCCGAAGAAATCCGTCAAAAGGCCGTCTCCTGGCAGGTGATCGCAGTGCCGGCAAAAGAAGTCGACGACTTGAATGTTTATGAGGCGGCGCGGCAGGCCATGATCCGGGCATTGCTGGCGCTGGACCCGCCGCCTGAGTTTGTCCTTGCCGACGCCATGCCGTTGCAGAACGGCCGGAGGCCTGATTTTTCCATCCCTTACTGGCCCCTCATCCACGGTGACGCTCGCTCAGTATCGATTGCGGCTGCTTCGATCCTGGCGAAAGTTGCCCGCGACGAACATCTGGACCGGCTTGACCGCCAATACCCCCAATACGGCCTGGCGCGAAACAAAGGCTACGGTACGCGAGACCACCTCGATGCCCTGGCTCAGTTTGGCCCCTGCGCGGAACACCGGCGTACCTACCAGCCCGTGAAGGATACGCTGACTCCCAGCCTGCCGTTTGGCCCCGCTTGATCGAATACCTGTGCTGCGCCCGGCATTCCGAGGAGCCACGCCAGCGTGGGGCGATGAGGAATCTGCATTGTGGGTTCTCTAAGCGTCTGGCGGGGAAAAGCAGATCCTTCGTCATCCCGCTGAACTGCGGCGGGATTCCTCATGATGACGGTTAGGGGGGATGAACACCGCCGTGTGCGCCTGGGCCCCGCAGCAGATTCTTCGGCCAGAGGCCGGCCGCGGAATGACGTCTCACAAGACGCGGGTGGCACACAGACCGCGCGTTCACCGATCGGATGACTTTCAGAGCGATTTAAAGACATTCCTCATTTTTTGAGGGTGATTTGGTGTAAGTGGAAGAAAGTAGGGGAGAAGTTTTTTCTGGAAAGTGGCGGGGGACAAACTCTAAAGTAGCAGGGAATTTTTCGGCAAAAAATCCTGACTGCTTAGGAGTGTCCCCCATGGTTGACAGCAAAGTAGGCTCGCGTTTAAAGGCCCAGCTCACCAAATTCTCGCTCGAACTGAGCGAGGGACTGCCGCGCCCGTCCCGCAAATTCATTCAGCAGATGCTTTACGGCATCCAGGCCA
>DATLWV010000344.1:0-43829 GCA_035576145.1 Terriglobia bacterium | reverse complement strand
GAAGTGGCAGTTCCGGGTGCGAGGGTCGTGCTGTTCAACATGCAAACACGCGAGCGCAAACAGACCTGGTCCGATGAAATGGGTAAGTACGTTTTCAGCGACGTGGCGCCAGGGGAGTACCGCGTAATCGTGATGATTCTGGGGTTTCGGCCGTCGCTGTTGGGGCCTGTAACGGTCGCTGCAGGGAAACCTTCATCCCTGGATGCAACCCTGGCGCTGGCGGTGCCTGGCGAGCAGGCTGGTTTTGGCGCATATCGACGACAGAGCGCGAGGGGACAAGGCGCGGCTCGGGCCGGAATGGGCCGTGGGAATTTTCCGGGGCGCGCGGGCCAGCCGGGTTCTGGAGAAAGGGCAGGGATGGGACGGGGGGCTGGCCAGCTTCCACAACAGGGTGAAGGGAACGCTGGCGGTTCCTTTCCTGCGCAGGGAGCGTTGGGCCAGGAAAGCGCAGGGGACCTGAACAGCATTCTGGCAGAAGCGGGAGAAAACGACACGACCGGAGGTTTGAGTTTTTCGGGGGAAGGCGCCGGAACAGGCCAGACAGGTCAGCAAGGTGGCGGTTTTGGGGGAGAGCTTGCCGGCGCGGCGGGCGCCAGCAACTCCTTCCTATTGGCCGGCAACGTTGTGAATGCGACCGCTCCCGCGATGGGCGGCGGGCGCAGGGGCCGGTATTTCAGGTTCGGCGGCGGACCGGGTGGTCCGGGCGGCGCGGAAGGGATGCCGTTTGGCGGTAGAGGCGGCGGCGGTGGTGACCGCGTCTTTTTCTTTGGCGGTTTTCGCAGGCCCGGAGCCAACCGGATTCGCGGGAACATCAATGAGACTTATACCAATTCGGCGTTTAACGCCCGTCCCTATCCATTGAACACGCCCTCGCAGCCCCAGGCGCCTTTTTATCGAGAGCTTTTTGGCGTTTCGATTGGTGGGCCGTTGAACATTCCCAAAATCTACAACGGCGGCAACAAGACCAGCTTCTTTGTCAATTTCAATATCATCCGCGGTACCAACCCGGAAAATATTCTGGCATCGCTTCCTACGGCGGCAGAGCGCCAGGGCGATTTTTCAGCAACGACTATTGTTTCCGGGCAGGGTGCGGGAACGACGCCCACCATCTATCAGCCGTCGTCCTCACTTGGCCCTCGAACGGCTTTCCCGGGGAACGTGGTTCCGTCGTCGATGCTGAACTCCGCTTCTCTCGGGTTGCTGCAATACCTTCCGATGCCCAACCTGCCGGGGCAGGTGCAAAACTACCATGTGCAACTTTCGCTGCCAACCGCCAGCCAGATGTTTATGGGGAGGGTCGGCCAGCAGATTTCAAGCAAGGACAACCTGGCGGTGATGTATTTTTACAACTCGTCCCACAATGATGGCATCACCGGTTTCCCGAACATTACTTCCACGACGACCACGCGAATGCAGAACGTGAGCGTGACTGAAACTCACAATTTCGGAACCAAGATGGTGAACAACTTTGCCGTCAACTTCAACCGCGCCCGGACGTACATGACAAATCCTTTTTCTTACAACCAGGACATCGCGGGCACGCTGGGAATTCTGGGGGTTTCACAAGACCCCATGGACTGGGGTCTGCCTTCCATCAGCTTTACGAATTTCAGCGGGCTCGGTGATGCGACTCCCTCGCTCACCCGCGACCAGACTTTGCGCTTCTCGGATTCCGGGCTGTACAGCGTGGGTAAGCATAACCTCGAGGTTGGTGGAGAGATTTCAAGAATTCAGTTGAACTCGCTGACCAATCCGGACGCGGCAGGGAGCTTTGCTTTCACCGGCTACAACACCAGCGACTTTACGACGCAGGGGGCGCCGGTCGCTGATACCGGATACGACTTTGCAGATTTTCTGCTGGGGCTTCCCCAGACGACTTCGGAACGCTACGGTATTCCTGCCAACTATCTGCGCTCATCCCGTTACGATGTTTACGGGCAGGATGACTGGCGGATGACGGACCATTTGACGCTGAATCTCGGAGGGCGATGGGAGTATGCGGCTCCTTTCACCGAGAAGTACGGCCACCTGTCGGACCTGGCGCTGGGACCGAATTTTTCGACGGCTGGCGTAGTGACGGGGCAGAACCCGGGAGACCTGCCCGCATCATTGCTGCGTGGGCACCCTTGGAACGTGGCGCCGCGCGTCGGCATTGCCTATCGGCCTTGGATTTCGCACTCCGTAGTGGTGCGCGCGGGATACGGCATTTTTTACGACGAGTCGATTTACCAGAACCTGGTGCACAATCTGGTGAGCCAGTCCCCGTTTGCCATCACCAGTACGCTGGTGACCAGCCCAACGCAGATTCTTACGCTGCAGAATGGTTTTCCTGCCATCAGCCCCGGCATGGTGAGCAATACGTTTGCGGTCGATCCCAATTTTCTAACGCCGTACGCCCAAAGCTGGAATGCCATGGTCGAACAGAACCTCAGCCAGTCTTACATCCTGTCGGTGGCTTATATTGGCACGCGCGGGACGCACCTGAACCTTCTGCTGGTGCCGGGAATTGGCAGCGCGCTGGCGGCTGCGACGCTGCCGTTTGAATACGACACGTCGGGAGCGTCATCCCTTTATAACGGACTGCGGGTGAGCCTGCGGCACTTCTCTCGCCGCGACTTCTCCTTCTTCTTGAATTACACCTATTCGAAGGCTGAGGACAATGCATCCAGCGTGGGCGGAACAGCCACCACACGATTTTTCAGGGGTGGCGGACCGGGCGGGTTGGGAGGCGGATCGGCCATCTCGGCGGCGGTAAGCCCGCTGGCTCCGGTGCAGAATCCATCTGATCTGGCATCGGAATGGGCCCTTTCGGGATTTAATCCCACGCACAGCCTGCGCGGCTTTGTGCGCTATCAGTTGCCGTTTGGCGAACGCGGCCGGTTCCTGAAGAAAGGCGGCGCGCTGTCGGCCATCCTCAGCCGCTGGTCGCTGACTGACATCACGACCATCAGTTCCGGCCTTCCCTATACCGCCTACGTTGGCGGCAATGCCAGCAACAACGTGAGTGGGCTTGCTCCTTTCGGAGGTTTGCGCGCCGATGCCACGGGGATTCCGGTGACGCTTCCGTCTTCCCAGCGGACAACACTGAACTACTTCAATACGGCGGCGTTTGGCTTGCCCGCGGCGGGAGCTTTCGGGAATGCCGGCCGGAATACCATTCCCGGGCCGCCAACAATCAATTTCGATATGGGGCTGGACCGGCTGATTACGATTTCGCGCGAGAAGAATATAACTGCGAATTTTCGTCTTGCGACGAACAACACGTTCAACATCGTCAATTATTCCGGATTGTCCACAACGATCAACAGCAATACTTTCGGGCGGGTTACCGGGGTGGGTTCCATGAGGACCATGACTATTTCGTTCAGGCTGCGGTTCTAATCGAGCTTCCTTGAGGGGGCGGGTTATCAATTTTAGCGGCAGCTCATCATAGGCTGAGGTTTTTATGCGTCGATGCTCAGTTCGTCAAAGAAAGGTTCGACCTGGTCCTGGCTGGGCCATGATGCTGCTGGCCATCGCCGTCGGTTCGCTTGTGGCGGGGATGGCTGTGCGGTTCGGCATGGCTGCGCAAGATCAGGGACAGGCTGCCGCGCCGCCCGAAGGCCAGATCGGCTACCAGAACCTCTCGCAGGGCTACACTCTGAAAGTTTCCACGAATGAAGTGCTCGTCGATGTTCGTGTAACGGACCGCAAAGGCGACCCTGTTACGAACCTTCAACAAAGCGATTTCAAAGTGTATGAAGACGGTGTGCTGCAGAAGGTCAACTCGTTTGATCTCGAAAACATCCAGAAGCTTGTGCAGGAGACGGGCGAAAACGGCAAGCCGGCGGAGATCAACCTGGGCGCGCTGCCCAAAACGACGCCCCAGGAGACTTACCGTCGGATGGTGCAGAACCACCGGCTGGTAGTCCTGTTCTTCGATCTATCGTCAATGCAGATTCCGGACCTGCTGCGCGCGCTCGAATCCGCGCAGAATTTCGTGAAAACGGAGATGACTCCCGCCGACCTGGTTGCCGTTGTTACCTATTCGAGTAACCTGAAGGTGCTCCAGGAGTTTACCAACGACCGCGACGTGCTGTCGAAAGCCATCAAGGGCATCCAGATTGGCCAGTCGTCGACGCTGGCATCAAGCGGGAGTGTGGGCGAGGCCGGTGGCACAGACTCGGTCGGCAATGAGGTGGTGGCGCAGGACACGGGGAATGCTTTTACTCCTGATGAGACGGAATTCAATATCTTCAATACCGATGAAAAGCTCTCGGCTATGCAATCGCTGGCCAACCTCTTGCAGGCCGTGCCGGGCCGCAAGTCGGTCATCCACTTTTCAAGCGGCATTGAACAGACGGGCGTTGACAACGAAGCGCAGCTGCAGGCAACGATTGACGCGGCGAACAAGGCCAACGTTTCCTTCTACACGCTTGACGCGCGCGGGCTGATGGCCATGCCACCCGGCGGCGGCGCCTCCGCGGCCAGCCCGGCCGGGACGGCAATTTATACCGCAAGCGTCGTGTCATCGCAGATCAGCTCATTGCACAACAGTCGCGAGACTCTCTCCACGCTGGCAACGGACACCGGCGGACACATGTTCACGGACCTGAATAACTTCGCTCCGGTTTTCCAGTACGTGCAGAAGGCGAACACCAGCTACTACCTGATCGGGTATACGCCTTCGAACACCAAAGCGGACGGAAAGTTTCGCCGCATCCGCGTGGAAGTGGTGGAGGGCCGTGGCTTGAAAGTCGAGGCCCGTCCGGGATATTACGCTCCCGTCAGTTTCGGGCGCTCTTCCGGACAACAGAAGGAGCTTCAGCTTGCCGACGCCCTCAATTCAGAGGCGCCGTTCCTTGATCTCCCGCTGGCGGTCGAAACCGCTTATTTCCTGCAATCCGACGGCCTCTATTACGTTGTGCTGGCAGCCAAGATTCCAGGTTCCTCGATTCCTTTTCATCAGCATTCGTCGGACCATCAGACGCAGTTCGATTTCGCCTGGCGCGCGACGGATTCCCACGGCAAAGTGGCAGGGGCACTGCGCGATACTCTGCCAGTTAAACTGGACGCGTCTACGTTCCAGACGGTGCTGAAAGGCAACATCCTGTATGAAGGCGGACTGGTGCTGCCGCCTGGCACTTACAAGCTGAAGGTGGTGGCGCGTGAAAACCAGACGGGAAAGATGGGAACTTTTGAAAAGCAACTGGTGCTTCCCGCCGTCAACAAGGCCGGTTTTGTGCTGAGCTCTGTTGTTGTGTCGAACGAGCTTTCAAAGAATCTTTCCACGCGGCCACAGCGCGGTCCGTGGGCCGTGGGCGCTGAGGACAATCCGCTCGACTCGGGATCGCAGGCAATCCTGCCGAGCGTCACGCGGGTGTTCTACGCCAATCAGAACCTTTACGTGTATCTCCAGTCGTATGCCGGCAAGCCGGCATCGTCCGCTAAAACCGCCAGGCGTTCCGGGACGCAACATCCTCCGTCAATGGCGCTCATTTTCTTCAGGAATGGCGTCCAGGTCTCTCAAGCCGGACCCTACGCAGCCAAGTCAGGGAAGTCAGGAGAAGGGACCGCATCTTACTTCACCGGGATCCCCCTGGCCAAGTTCCCTCCGGGCAGATACTGGATGCAGGTGAATGTGATGGACGTGTCCGCTAATCAGATTGCATTCGCGCGCATCCCCATGGCCATTATTTCGGCCCCTGACCAAACTGGAACCCACAACGGGAGCCCCGCAGAGACAAAGAGAGCCGGCCCTGGAACGGGAGGCAATTAGCTCTGCTGGGAGCCCGGTGCGACAACCTCTGATCTGCAAAATGCGGCAAGAGCTTGCACGGATGGTGCGGACGGTTCCACACGTGCAACCAAACATCGTGAAGGAAAGTAGACATCTTTCCTCGTGTTACCACGATGCTGCCGATCCTTCGGGCATCGCTCTTTGCTGACAAATCAATAGACAAGTTCGATAGCATGATTCCAGCATTAGAAAATGTTTTTGGCGGATGACTCAAAAGCTGTGTATAAATGTACATGCCTTCTTGATGCTTGTTCAAAGAGAGCGCAATAGGCCTTGACAGAGCGGGCAAAGTAATGGCATGTACAGTCCAGGCGCGGGAAATCATATGCCTTGACAGTTGAAGGGTTATTGCTTACAGTTTCGCCTTTCAGTCAACGAAAGGGACTCCCAATATCTAAATCTCAGGAGAGGAGCAGCAAATGGCAAAAGTAATGACCAAATCCCAGGTGGTATCCCATCTGGCTGACAAAGTCGGGCTGCAAAAGAAAGCCACGGCCGCTGTGCTTGAAGAACTTGTGGCGCTGGCCACCAAGGAGTGCAAGAGCGGCGGACAATTTGTAATTCCAGGCCTTGGCAAGGCCGTCAAAGCTCACCGCAAGGAACGCACGGGCCGAAACCCTCAAACCGGCGCACCCATCAAGATTCCCGCCAAGACTGTTGTCAAGTTCCGCTTGGCGAAGGCCTTCAAGGACGCCGTTGTCCCACCCAAAAAGAAGTAGAGCATAGGTGGATTAGCAAAGGTCTTTCATGGGCTGCCCCAGTTGGCAGGCGTGCGGTGTCTGGATGGCGTCTGGCAGGCGGGTCTTAAGGTATTGAGTTCGTGACTCCCCAGGAGCGCGGGCATAGTTTCCCGGGGAGTCTCTATCTTGTGGAGACATGCTCTTTCGCTGATAGCTCTATCTGTGAATTGATGTGTACGGCCTCAGGTTAATGGCTTGCTGTTTTCCCTGAGCAAAATTGTGAAAGAATACGCTGCCGGGTTCCAGTTGCTGCCCTGGGTTGGCTTGCGCAACCATCTTAAAGTCCCGGTGTGCCGCCGCAAAGAGTCACCAGGGAGCAACAGCAATCCCCGGCCATTCCTTGTCGTTTGAGCTTAACGCCCGATCCAGATTGAACGCGGCACTGATGAGGGCAACATGCGTAAACGCCTGCGGGAAATTTCCAAGGGCCTCGGCACACGGCCCGGTTTCCTCTGCATAAAGTCCCAGGTGGTTAGCATAGCTCAACATTTTGTCAAACATCAGAACGGCCTGGTCCAGCCGGCGCTTGTCAACCCGACCTGCGCGCGTCAACGCCTCAACCAGCCAGAATGTGCACATGTTGAAAGTGCCTTCACCCCCCTGCAGACCGTCGATTCCGGCCTCAGCGTTATAACGATAAGCAAGACTGTTTGATACCAGGCCGCCTTTGTCCGGAGGGCGGTTGATGGCGTCGATGGTTTTCAACATGCGGGGATCGGTGGGCGACATGAAGAAGACCAGTGGCATGATCAGGCTGGAAGCGTCAAGGCAGTTGCAGCCGTAATATTGCACGAAGGACTGCCGGTTTGCGCTCCAGCCCTTCTCGAGAATTTCCTGGTAGATGGCGTCGCGGTTTTTCAACCAGCGCTCGCGGTCCGCCGGGAATGAACGCTTGTCGGCCAGACGCAGGCCGCGGTCGAGCGCAACCCAGCACATGACTTTCGAATAAACAAAGTGCTGGCGGCCGCCGCGAACCTCCCAAACGCCATCGTCGGCCCGGTGCCAGTTGTCGCAGACCCAGTTGAGCAGTTCGCGGAGTTCCACCCAGAGTTCATATGAAATCGGACTCCCGTATTTGTTGTACAGGTAAACGGAATCCATCAGTTCTCCGTAGATATCCATTTGCAACTGGTTTGAAGCCGCATTCCCAATGCGGACCGGCCGTGAGCCCTTGTAACCCTCCAGATGGTCCAGGGTGAATTCATCCAACTCGTGCCGGCCGTCAATGCCGTACATGATCTGGAGCGACCCGTCCTCCCGCCGCTCATGGCACCGAGCTTCCAGCCAGTGCATGAATTTTGCTGCTTCCTCCGTGAAGCCGAGCCGCATCAGCGCATAGAGCGCGAACGCTGCGTCGCGGATCCAGGTGTAGCGATAATCCCAGTTGCGCTCGCCGCCGATGTGTTCCGGCAGGCTGCAGGTGGGCGCCGCAACGATGGCTCCAGTCGGATGGTAGGTGAGAAGCTTGAGGATCAGGGCGGACCGGTAAACCATCTCCCGCCACCGACCCTTATACTGGCAGCGAGAGAGCCACCGTCGCCAATAACTCACGGTGTTTTGGAAAAGTTCCTCTTCATGCGACTCCGCAATGGGTGTGCCACAGCCTGTGCCGGGCGGCATGGCCTGAAGCAGGAATACGGCGCTCTCTTCTTCTCTGAGCGTGAATTCTGCGCTCACCCCACCCTTGCTATCGCTCTTGAGTGGAACTTCGGTGGCCAGTCCGAGATGCAAGCTGGACGACTCAAAACAGGCTCCCTCCTTAAAGACTTGCGTCCTGTGCTTGTCGCGCGCGTAATTGAAGGCGGGCTTGCACACCATATGAAAAGGCATTGAGCCGCGGACAACCCGGACCCTCCGCACCAACTGGTGTTTGCCTTCCCACCGGCCCTTGTCATTGATCGGCATATAGTCGGTAATTTCGCCCACACCTGCCGTTGAGAGAAAGCGAGTGACCAGCACGTTCGTTTCAGGCCAGTAGAGCTGCTTGAATGTTATTCCGTCAGCGGCCGGTGCTATGTGGAACCGGCCGCCCTTCTCATCGTCCAGCATTGCCGCGAAGACGCTCGGAGAATCGAAATTCGGAATGCAGAGCCAATCTATTGACCCATTCATTCCGATCAGGGCAACGGTATGAAGATCGCCGATGATTCCATAATTTTCGATTGGTTGGTAGCCCATGCGGAACTGTCTCCCGATTGAAAATGCTCTAAATAGGAACGCAGGCGACAATCTTAACATCCTCAGCAGCCCTGCCTGCGATGAAATGATTGATTGCTCCAATCAAATCATTCGCAAAGGCGCGCCCATTTCCCGTTCTTCTTGTGTTGATCGCCGGACTTGAAGAAAAATGGACGGACGGAGGTTGCGGTTGGGTGAACACATGGGTTTGCGGGTTCTCTATTTCCCTAGTAACATTGTCTGGCTCCGAAAAAGATTGTTGCTGGAAAGCGTTTTCCGCTCCGGGAAACATCGGCTCGAACCAGGACGGGATGGGGAAGTCGGACCTTTCTGATTCCCCGCGAGGGAGGTAGAAATCATGACGGCCGTTAGCGGGCTGGATCCTATGTCTCGGAATTCTATGATGGGGTTGGCCTCGCTGGCGATAGGCGCCTTATAAGTCCTGCAAAAAGTCCGCGGTCGGAAAAGCCAACAACAGGAGGCAGCTTGCACAATGGGACGACAGACCTCTCCTTCCAAAAGCAGGGATAAGTTCGCGCTGGGGATTGATTATGGGACCGAGTCAGGGCGAGCAGCGGTGGTGCGTGTTTCGAACGGCGAACTGGTGTCGAGCGTAATCGTTCCCTATCCGGACGGGGTGATCGATACAAAACTTCCCGGAGGTCCGAAGCTTGAGCATGACTGGGCCTTGCAGAATCCGCGCGATTACCTGCTGGTGGTGGAAAAGGGAGTTCCGAAGGCGCTGAAGGCGGCCGGAGTAAAGCCTGAGCAGGTGGTCGGCCTGGGCACGGACTTCACAGCATCAAGCCCGCTTCCAGTGAAGCGTGACGGAACGCCGCTCTGCTTTCTGGCGACGTTTCGCAAGCATCCCCACTCCTGGGTCAAGCTGTGGAAGCACCATGCGGCCCAGCCGGAAGCCGACCGCATCAATGAAGTCGGGAGGGAACGGAACGAAGGCTTCATTCCTATTTACGGCGGGAAGTACTCTTCTGAATGGTTGTTTTCGAAGTTGCTGCAAATAGTGAATGAAGCGCCTGACGTCTACAATGCCACGGAACGCTTTATCGAATCGGCCGACTGGATTGTGTGGCAACTGACGGGACAAGAGAAGCGCAGTACCTGCACGGCGGGATACAAGGCCATGTGGGCGAAGGGCAGGGGATTCCCTTCGACTGACTTTTTCCGGGCCTTGCATCCTTCGCTCGAAAACGTGATCGGGACGAACGTTCCAGGCGACTACTATCCGCTCGGTGCGTGCGCCGGAGGCCTGACCGCCGAGTGGGCGCGCAGGACAGGTCTGCGCGAAGGAACTCCCGTCTCCGTCGGCAACGTGGACGCACACGTCTCGGTGCCTGCCTGTGCGGTGACGGAGCCGGGTTCGTTGGTGATGATCATGGGCACGTCAATTTGCCACATCCTTCTGGGTCGAGAGCGGCAGATGGTGGAAGGGATGTGTGGAGTAGTAGAAGACGGCGTGGTGCCCGGGTTGTGGGGATACGAAGCCGGACAGTCAGCGGTGGGCGACATCTTTGCCTGGTTTTTTGAAAACGGCGTGCATGAGTCGGTGCATCGTGAAGCGCGCCGGAGCAAGATTCCTTTCACGGCGGTTCTTGAGAAGCGGGCGGCGGCGATCGCGCCGGGCGAGTCAGGATTACTAGCGCTCGACTGGTGGAACGGCAATCGGTCGGTTCTAGTCGATGCCGGGCTGACGGGCGTGCTGCTCGGATTGCGCCTGGCGACAAGGCCCGAGGAAATCTATCGTGCCCTGATTGAAGCAACCGCCTTCGGCACCCGGCAGATCATCGAAGCGTTTGAGTCCAGAGGCGTTGAGGTCCGCAACCTGGTTGCCTGCGGCGGACTGCCGGAAAAAAACAAGCTGCTGATGCAGATCTATGCAGACGTCACAGGGCGCGAGATCAGGATTGCCCGGCAATTACTCACCTGTCCGGCGTTGGGTTCCGCCATGCATGGGGCTGTGGCGGCGGGAAAAGAAGCCGGGGGTTACGATACTATTTTTGAGGCCGCACAGAAAATGGCGCATCTTCAGAAAGATTCCTATCGCCCCCGGAAGAAGGCACACGAAGTTTATAGCAGAATATTCAGGGAGTACCAGACGCTGCACGATTATTTCGGCCGCGGGAGTAATGATGTGATGAAACGGCTCAAGGCTCTACAGGCTGAGCAGGCGTCGCAGTAGGCTGTGCGGGTATACGGCAGCCGACACCTGGGAGGAATGAAGGATGAAGGTCTCGGAACAGCTCCGCCGGGAAGTCTGGGAAGCCAATCTCGGAATCTTCCGGGCGGGGCTGGTGACGATGCACGCCGGCAACGCGAGCGGAGTTGACCGCAAGCGCGGGCTGGTGGTAATCAAGCCGAGTGGCATGGACTACGACAAGCTGCAGCCCCGGGACATGGTGGTGACTGATCTGGCGGGGCGCAAAGTCAGCGGAAAGTGGAACCCTTCGGTTGATCTGCCCCACCATCTTTATCTTTACAATCACCGGCCGGAAATCGGAAGTGTCATCCACACGCATTCGAACTACGCCACGAGCTTTGCGCTGTTAGGGCGGCCGATCCCCGTTTACCTGACGGCAATCGCCGATGAATTCGGCGCCGAGGTCCCCTGTGTTCCCTACACGGACAACCAGGGTGACCACATTGGAGAAGGAATCCTGAAGTACATGGGCAAAGCGCCGGCTGTTCTACTCGCGCAGCACGGCGTCTTTGCTTTTGGGCCAACGCCCCGGGCAGCCCTGAAGTCGGCGGTGATGCTCGAAGATGTGGCCAAGACCTGCCACCTGGCGCTGCTTCTCGGAAAACCAAAGCCGCTGCCGGCGAAGGAAATTCGCAAGTGGTACAACCGCTATCACACGACTTACGGGCAGCCGGGCAATAAGACCTAGAGGTGCGATTTTTGGTCAGGTTTGCCCGATTCATTTCACATTAATCTCTGCGGCAACCAGTCGAGGAGGAATACCACATGAGTGATACCACTTTGGGAGTGATTATTGGCAACCGGGGTTTTTTCCCCGACGTTCTGGCCCGCGATGGCCGGGAAGAAATCCTGCGGACTCTGGAGGCTGCCGGTTACAAGACGATCTGCCTGACGCCGGAGGACACCAAGCACGGTGCTGTGGAAACGCTGCAGGAGGCCCGGAAGTGCGCGGACCTGTTCCGGCGGCATGAGGATGAGATCGACGGCATTGTGGTGTCGCTGCCGAATTTCGGTGATGAACGTGGCGTGGCCAACGCGCTGCGTATGAGTGGACTGGACGTCCCGGTGCTTGTGCAGGCATTTCCGGATGAGCCCAACAAGATGCTGATGGGCGGGCGGCGCGACAGCTTCTGCGGCAAGATGTCGGTGTGCAACAACCTGTGGCAGTACGGAATCCGCTACACTCTGACCGCGCTCCATACTGAAGCGCCCTCTTCGCAGGTATTCAAAGACGACCTCAATTCCTTCGCAGCCACCTGCGGGATCGTGAAGGGGCTGAAGAACCTGCGTGTGGGTGTCATCGGCGCGCGACCGGCGGCATTCAATACGGTCCGCTTCAGCGAAAAATTGCTGGAGCACGCGGGAATCACAGTGGAGCCACTGGACCTGTCGGAAGTCTTCGGGCGTATCCAGCGCCTTCCCGATGATGACGCGAAGGTGAAAGAGAAGCTCGGAAGCATCGGAGGATATGTGGCGACGGGCGGGATACCACAGGCGTCGCTCTTGAGGATGGCCAAGTTCGGTGTGGTGGTCGACGAATGGATGGCGACAAACGAACTTGCCGGGACCTCGATTCAGTGCTGGACGGCGATGGAAGAGTTTTTCGGCGTTGTCCCCTGCACGCTGATGAGCATGATGTCGAACAACCTGCTTCCAAGCGCCTGCGAAACGGACATGACAGGCATGGTGGGCATGTATGTCCTTCAGTTGGCGTCTGGCACGCCGAGCGCGATTGTGGACTGGAACAACAACTATGGCGACGACCCGGACAAGTGCGTCATATTTCACTGCTCGAACCTTCCGAAGCACTTCTTTGAAAATTTCAAAATGGACTTCCAGGAAATCATTGCCGGCTCGGTTGGGAAAGAGAATACTTTCGGGACGGTGGTGGGCCAACTGAAGACCGGACCCATCACGTTCTGCCGGGTTTCGACTGATGACCTGAAAGGCACCCTCCGGGCTTACACCGGGGAGGGAGAGACCACGGACGACCGACCGGCTAGCTTTGGCGGATATGGCGTGCTGAAAGTGTCTGGTCTGCAGAACCTGTTACATTACATCTGCAAGAACGGCTACGAGCACCACGTGGCCGTGAATCGCAGTCGATACGCCAACGCCGTTACCGAAGCCCTCGGTAACTACAAACGATGGGACGTTTACACCCACAAGACGGATGCGACGTAAAGCACGAAAGGATTGTGACCGGGTGGGGCAGCCTGCCCATGTGGTGGCAGAACCCGCTCGTAGTAACTTGGTCCGGACCGTCGGCCATGACAAGTCCATAGACCTGATTCCGCTTTACATGCTGCATGGTGAGCGGTACGTGGTTGAGTGGAAGGTGAATTCAGTCACCAGCCCGCCGCGTACGGCTTAGTTTTGCCTGTTTATGCGGGCAGTCAGGCGCCGGGATTCTTCATCAGCCACACTTCGGCGAGGCGTGACTGTTGGCGCCAGTTCAACTTTTCTTCGCCTACCGGGCGGTCCCAGGTCAGCACCAACCTTCGGTTCTTGACAAGCTTGGGTGCCACAGGAAACTCCTTGAACTCGCCCATCTGTGTTCCGTTGACGGTTGGCTCTACCCTATCGCCATTGATCCGCAAGAGCGCCTGGCCGTAGCCAGTGGAGCGCACGACATACTCGGCATTGGGGTCCAAGCCTTCGTAAACCACGGCGGCCGGCCACAGCGTTACCTGCCAGCTGAGGCGCGCGCGACTCTTTCCCTGGTCCCACCACCAGAAGGTCGGCGTGGGATGCTCTTCCAATTCGGGTCCGTTCAGAGAGAAGCAGTTGACCACGTGGGGTGACTTCGCAATGTTTCCCAGGTCATCATAAAAACTGCCCGGGCCTGGATGTTCCCAAGTCGCAAGCTGAAGCAACCGACGGTGTTTTTCGTCTTCCGATTCGAGTGCGCGGATGATCTTAAATTGGTCTTCAAGCCACCATCGATTGTTCAGAGGATAATCCACAAAATCGAGTACCGCGCCTCGCTCCTCGCCAATGGCAAAGTATTTTTTCACACTCGTCTGCAGGCCAACGGAATGGAACAGCATTTCGCAAAGCTCAAAGATGCGGGTCCGCAATTCAACGCTGACCGGCTGGGTGACAGCCAGGTTTAGCACGCGGGCAGCTTCTGCTATGGCTTTGCCCGGGCCCAGGCTTTGGGAATTTGCGAGAACGGCGTTTGCATGTGACTCCAGCCTGGTTTCATTCACCAGGCGCCGCCGCAAGTAAGCGTCGTAATTTGCGCGAAGCTGGCACATCTGCCAGCGCCAGTTGCCCTCGAGGTCAGGGTTTGTCTTCGCCAGTTTCTGCCATTCGCCAAGAGTTGCTTCCACGGCCCCGTTGTCACTCAAGGGCCCGCGCCAGTTATTTTCCAGCGCCAGGATGGCGTCGGCGGCTCGTTCCGCAACAGCAGGTTTGAAATAGACCCGGGCGTATTCGATAAGAATCTCTCTCGGAGCGAGGCCCGGGTCCCAGCCTAAAGCACTCCAGATGGTTTTGTTGACATCGTCGTTGACCCCCTCCGAATACGAAATGAATCCGTTTGTGTACCCGGAGGTCTGGCTGAAAATTGCCGCGTAGCCGGCGGGGCGAGGGTTTACAGATTCCCGCCCTTCCGTCAAGGCGTAAGCCTGGTCCCAATCCGGCACTTCATACTGGCAAAGCTTGTTGTGTGTAATGTCGGGATAGTCGCGCAATCCGTATCGCCCCGCAAGCCGGTTGCGGACACCTTGCATTGGCGGGCTTCCTGGGCCAGCCACAAGCCCTCCGAGCCATGGCGGCAAATGCCGGTCGATATAGTTGAATGTGTAATCGATTTCTGCGGGGTTGAAATGCTGCAGACTCAACCAGACTTTTGCTTTGGGGTGAGTGCGGCCCAAAAATCTGGCAATGTCTTCGAGAAAGGGCAGAACAAGCTCCGGAGGATTGTTGCCGGGATCGCCCCCTGGGAACGTGAATCCTGTAAGCACCGGCGTCGACGTGAAGAACTCCTCACATTCCTTTAGCATTTGCGCGCGGCGGGCTTCATCCTTCAGGTTGAAGTCGGCCGGGGCCCACACCCAGTAGTCCAGTCCGTAAAGCTGGCAGATTTTGCCAATGCCCCGGTTCATCCCCGGCCGCGGGACCTTCATGACCGGCGTCGCACGCTTGTCCTGAAAGGGAATCCCTTCAATGCTGTTAACGCCGAAGATAGTGAGCTCGCGGATGTACTGCTCGAATTGTGCTGCATTCCAGGCGTCGTAGGTGTTCGCGGTGGCACGATACCCGAGTTGGTGCCCGCGAATTGCATAGGCCGGTGCGGTCGCTATATCCATGTCCGAAGGTATCGCCAGATTGCCTCTCGACGAGTTGAGCCGGCGGAGCAGGTTTCCCACTCCAAACAGTGCTCCCCGGGCGTCGGCTCCAATTACCCACACAACGGGTCGCTGGTTCCGGGTGTCGACACAAAGCCGGTAGCCTTCCGGGCGCGTCTCTGGTAAACGAGCGCTCTGCCTGGCGGGGATTTTACGTTCCCACTCCTTAATTGAATTGCCAGATGTAATGGCAATAACGGGTTTGCCTTCCACCCACTTTGTCGAAGTGCCCAGCCGAATTGAGGTTCGCTTTTCAACTTCTTCCACCAACACCTTCGCGGCTGTTTGCTCTGCGAAGGGCAGCTTTCCCGGACGCGAAACTACAATGGCGTCATCCAGTCGGATGTCCTGCAAAGGAATGGACTGTTGATCAGAAGTTTGACTCTGACTCTTCTCGACCTGGCTGGCCTGTGGCTGCAATCCAAATGAGCCGGCGGCAATTGCCGAACTCAATCCGACCCTGCCTGCACCCACTGCGCCTTGCCTGAGAAAATGCCGTCGATTCATTTGGAATGTTACCTCGCTTGAATGTGGGACTCTTTGTGTAGTGAAAGTCTTATTTCCTGATGAGCCAGACTTCAGCGACCTGGCAGCCACGGCCATTGTGGCCCAATCCCGCTTCCCGATGCCACGTCAGCGTGAGGTTTCCGGCTGCAGTCGCTTCGCGTGGAACGTCGAACTCCAAAGACCTGGGCGGCCAGGGCTTCATGACCAGTGGATGGATGGTGTACTTTTCATTGCAATCAAGCCGGATCTTAAGGTGTGGAGCATCGCCGCTGTAGACCACTCTGACCTTGTACTGAGCATTAGGATCAAGCCCCTGGTATTGCATCTGGAGCGGAGCATCGAACAACGATTCCGCCCAGCACTTCCATGCCATGGGCACCGGAGCTCTCGACCATTCCGGGTAGCCGTGCCCAACCAGTGCCGAGTGACGGAATTCAGGATCGCGTGTTGGTCCGGGTCCCCTCACCAAGTGTGGCTGGCGCGAGAGGTCGCCGAGATTGTCATAGAATCCACCCGGGCCGGGATCAGTTCGATGAAGGATTTCGAGGATTGCCTTGTACTGCGCGTTATAAGACGCCAGCTTGCGGATTTCGGTGAACTGATGCTTCAGCCAGGGAGCGTCGTTGAGCGGGACGTCGAGCGTATCAAGATTGGCCCCTCGCGACACGGCCTCGGCCTGATACCGTTCCACCGCCAGTTGCATATGAATGCTTTGGAACAACGCTTCGCCAAGTTCAAGTATGCGCGTCCTCAGGTTCTGCGCAGAATAATTGGCGAACGGCTCGTTCAGACACTTGTCCGCTCGATCGAGCAGTTCAACAAGATTGACCCCGCTGGTCGGTTCCATCGTGTCGTCCCCAACGTCCAGTGGATTGGGCCGTACGCCCACCCGCCGAATCTCGCCAAGCACAGCCATGGCCCGTTCTTCCGCATGGGTTTCAGCAACCAGTCGCTTCAGGACAAAGGCGTCGTAATAGGCGCGGTAGAGCGCCATTTGGAGGCGCCAGTTTTCCAGTTCACCCGGTGTGGAGCTCCCTTCCATGTCCCGGAATTGTGCGAGCGTCGTGGCCACATTCTTGTTGGAAAGAAGTGCCCCCCTCCAGTTTTCCTGGAGGCTCAAGACGCCCTGGGCGAAACCGTCGCGCAGGCGATCTGAAATGAAGTATCCGCTGTACTCACGCAGGATTTCGATGATCGGGCGTTCCGGGTCCCAGCCAAGCGAACTCCACAGAATCTTATTAACGTCGTCGTTGCAGCCCTCGGAGTAGGTAAGGAACCCAATGGAATGCGGCGCCTGGATATGAAAGATATCGGCATAATCAAGCGGTCTGGGGTTGATAACTTCCCGTCCTTCCGTCAAGGCGTAAGCCAGGTCCCAATCCGGCACCGGAAACTGACATTCCACGCTGTGGGTAATGTCGGGATATAGCCGGATCGGATAACGGTCCGGGAGCCTCTGCCGCAGCGTAGAGACATCAATGCGCACTTGTGGGCCGTACACCACGCCTGAAAGCCAGGCCGGTTGCCGATCGACGATTTCAAAGAACTCCTTCATCCAGCCCTCATCAAACGACTGAGGTGACATCCACATCTCCGCTCTGGGATGATAGCGGCGCAGATTCTGCGTCTGTTTTTCCAGCAGGGCCATCATGACTTTCGGCTCGGTATGGCCCGGATCACCGCCTGGAACCATCACTGCATCAACACGTGGAAGGGCCTTGAAGACTTCGCCCCATTCGTGAACCGCAAACTCCACTGTCTCCGGATTCGAATAGTCCTTGTCCATGGCCGGATACCAAATCCATACGTCCAGACCGTATTTGTCCGCCAGG
Source organism: Terriglobia bacterium (assembly GCA_035576145.1). Classification (GTDB taxonomy): domain Bacteria; phylum Acidobacteriota; class Terriglobia; order UBA7540; family UBA7540; genus SCRD01. Next base: position 26,223 of record DATLWV010000344.1, on the reverse strand, counting down.
CGTGACATCTCAACCATCATCTGCATGGGAGGAAGCGGAAAATGGGGACTGTCAGGCTGATCGTCAGACCGCGGAGGAATGAGTTCCACAGCGTTTGTTCCGAAAACAGCGAGGTCGCGGATGTACTGGTCCCACATTGGAACGTTCCAGCCGTCGTAAGAGTTGGTCTTAGGACGATACCCCAACTGGTGGCCACGCAGCTTGTATTTTGGTGAAGTGGCAATATCAAGCGGCCCATCGAGGCTGACCTTCTGCTTTGACATTCGAAGGCTGCGCAACAATCCGCCGACCCCGAACAAGACCCCGCGTTCCCCGGCGCCTGATACCGTCACAACTGTCGAACCCGACCTATTCGTTGTGCGCAGGTGATAGCCCTCAGGGTTGGCAAGCTTTTTGCCCTCTGGCAGCAATTCACGCGGCAGCCCGGTTCCAGCCTGTTTAAGTGCCTGGTCGGAACCGACGACGATGTGAGAATTGGAGCCGGGCTCGAATCGACTAGCGACCGGCCAGCGCAAGCCAGTGCGTTTTTCGACCTCTTCAATCAACAGTTGGACTGCTTTCTGCTCCCGACGAGAAAGGCCCTCTGGAGCCACGACCACGGAATCCTTCAGGTCAATTGCGCCGAGGTTTGAAGGCTGCCCGCCATTCTGTGCGAGGAGGGCAGGGCGATGGGCACCGCTCCAACCACGCGCGGCGATCATGCCGGAATAGAGCAAGCCGTCTTTTAAGAAACGTCGCCGATTCACCTCAACCTCACTCGACCGATCACCCCTTGCCTGGTATTCCTGAAGGATTCAGGCGTGCTTCACCCAGATTGGACTGGACCATGCCATGGCTACACGAGTTCGGACCAGCCGTACCTGCCGCAGCCGGACGTAATAGATGGAATCTTCCTTGAACGTCGCGTCCTGATGGCTCCAGGTGTAGTCGGGGCCTTCGGGAAAAAGCGTGTGGATTACGATGAAGGCGCCGTCAGATTTGCAATAGCGCAGGACCTCTACAAACTCGATCTCATCGGTGCCGTGTGCCTCGATCTCAAGACGCGGTGCGCCATTGGCTGTAACCATGCCTCCCATCGGCTCGCCGTTGACGCTGAAGTCGAGGAGGATTTTGACTCCGGTGGTTCCATAAGTACGGCGATGGTACAAGCCATCGAATATCTCCTCGCGCGTCAAGCCTGTTGCCGTCACTGCAGCTCGCCCGAAATGGGGCTGGGCAGGATGGGCTCGATGGTCATCTGTTGCTGCGATGGTGCTGAGTCTCAAACCCTGCATCCAGGCGTCTTGAACGTATTGCGGCCCGCGAACGGATTTGGCGTCGCTTGTAAACTGGCTTCGCTCAAACGATAGCGGCCCGCGAGGGTTGTAGGCTTCACTCAATCCATGTCCCGAGTAGATTTCGATGTTGCGGTCAATCTCGTCGTTATGTGGAAACCAGAAGATCGGGTGAGGGAACTTGCCTGTATGATGCGGAATGGTCAGGGCCTCCCCGGCTGTCAATGCATTCCAAAGATCCGGCAACGTGACATCATCGGGAATCAGAAGAGGGCCCGGCTTGCCACGGAAAAAAACATTATGGTGCCCGTAGGGAGCTCCAAAGGAAGCCTCGTAGGCATGCAACGTGGCGAACTCTCCGGGCTCATAATATTTGTCCGTCTTTGCCGTGTATTCCTCCCAGACGTGGGGCCCGAGTCCCTGGGTGAATTGTCCCTCCCGCGGCATGCTGTGGTCTGTCATGGCGTAAAAGTCCAGGCCGGAAACGTACCTCGCATAGCGAAAGTTGTCGTCGCCAACACCATCCCAACTGTAATGCGAATGGGAGTGTAGATCGCCCCAATAGACTTTCATCTTTGGTTCCTGTGCATATACCTTCATGGGGTTTCCATATGCACGGAACCCTCCTTGCGCTGCAGAGACAGTCCCGGATTCATTGCCAGGCGGAACCAGGCGCCGCTTTGCAGCGTCATCTCCCTTCACAGTCAGCAAGGCTTCAACCCGCACAATTCCGGTTTCGGTGGGGACAAAGCGGACCGTCATCCAACCGTCGTTCGATTGGAATCGCACTCGCGGTGGGAGATCAGCTTTACCCTTCGCAACGCGAAGGCTCACCTCGCCATCTACGGGCGCCGGGTTGGCATTGAAGTCAACCGCTGCAAGTTTCAGTTCCGCCTCCTTCCCCGCAATCAGAGTTGACGGCCCCCACAACATCAATTCCATCGGGGGCCCTGCGTGGCAGACCAGAGTCGGATTGTCGGGGTGCATTCGGAATGTTCCCGTGCCGCTGGAATCAACCGCCAGCAGAATGGGCTCGGGTTGCGTGCGAATAATGCTGGCCCGCATGCCCTTGCTGCCGCCTGATGTGTCACCATAAATTACAGACAGCGTGTCTCCTTCATGTAATTCCCCTTCCGTTATCCACGTTCGGATTACGTAAACATAGCGTTCCAGGCGTCCGTCCAGGCCGCGGCGAGGAGATTTCACCAATTCCTCGCCGGGTTCATCCTCAACCCATGTGCGCAGATGGACACCCTCGCGCGAGCATCGCGATGAAATATAGTTCTCGCCACGAGGATTCGACGATTGGAGACGATTCGCCGAGTTGCGGATTCCTGCGTGCCAGGAATCGGGCAACTGTACGCGGACTCCACCGTGTTGTTTTATCCCATTGGCGCCGACTCGATAAGTCACCGTCCAGGTGCCATGTTCACCGGCCACGCCTTCTGTGGGGCTGACGGTCACCGACCCTCCGGAAGTATCCTTCTCAACAATTGCGCCTGTTTCCTGCGAGTACGCGTTCACAGCTTCAGGAGGGACAGCCATCGCTCCAAGAGCGCTGCTGCTTATCTTGATAAAATCTCTGCGGGAATGCTTCATCCAGAACTCCTCCTCTTGCTGACTCCGGTGATGAAGAGTATCAAGGTATCTGCCAGAATCCAATTTGGAATTTCCAATTGTGACTCGATGATTGTCTGGAGCAACCGTCTCCTGCCTTTGCCACGTGTAACTAACCGCCAGGGCAATTCCGGCCGCATTCCAAAAATCAAACCACTTGGAGCCTTGGACCGTCTCGCAAGAATAATACGAATGTGGAGTTGTCAGGCCACAGAAAAGGCTCACTATTCTTCCCAGAAGAAGAGCAGGAGGTCTGCCCATGGAACAGCTTAAGCAACCCTGGTGAAGTGGACGTTGGGCAACATGTAACGACACTTTCATGTTTTTGTCATGGAGGCGTAACAGTCAAGGGGCATGATCTTCTGTCACGAGACATAACCAAATATTTCATTTAATTAGTCCGTGAGGAGGAAGACGATGGGCTGTAAAAAACACCTGATGGGTGCGTTCTTTTTGGGAGCATTGCTCGTCATATTTTCCGGGATTCTCCAGGGGCAATCGACTTTTGGAACCTTGCTTGGAACGGTGAAAGACGCGTCCGGAGCCGTGGTTCCGGGCGCCAAGGTCCTGATCACGAACACGGATGAAGGCAGTTCGCGAACGACGGCTACAGATTCGAGCGGGAACTATACGCTTGTAGACGCGAAGCCGGGCCACTACACGGTGGCGGTCGGCAAGGCTGGTTTCCAGGCGTCTCAGGTGACGGGTCTCGAACTTACAGCCCGCCAAGCACTGCGCGCTGACGTCATGCTGAAGGTTGGAGAAGTGACCCAGTCGGTGACTGTCAATGGGCAGACCATGGGAGTGATTACAACCGATAATTCCACCATCTCGGCCAACTACCAGGACCTGGAGATTAACAACCTTCCGACCAACTATCGCGCATCTGCCAACGGCAACAGCCCCTACTACTTGCTGACCATCCTCCCCGGCGTGCAACCGGACCAGCATGGCAACCTGTCGATCCAGGGCGGACTTCGGAGCCAGTCGCGGTTCACTGTGGATGGCATTTCAACCACAGACAATACGGGCAACAGCCCATTGCGCGACGCATTTCCCTCGGCTGAGTCGCTGGCCGAAATGAGGGTACAGGGGGTAGGCGCCCCGGCCGAGTACGGCGCTCCGGCGGACATCACCACTATTTCCAAGAGCGGTACCAACCAATATCACGGCAGCGGATTCTGGTACCACCAGAACGCAGCTCTCGACGCCATCCCGTTCGGTGCGAGCTCGAAGCCCAAGAAAGTGGCCAATGACTTTGGGGGAAGTTTTGGAGGCCCGGTTGTGATTCCACACTTTTACAACGGGCGCAACAGGACATTCTTCTTCGCCGATTATGAAGACTTCCGCTTTCCGCGCAGTGGCGTTATCCAGAACACGGTCCCTACAGCCGCCATGCGCAACGGCGATCTATCCTACCTTTGCACGGCGGGCTTTACCAGCGGCGTCTGCAACGACCCAAGCGGCCAGATTTACGATCCCGGCACCGGGCAGCCCTTTCAAAATAACCAGATTACGAACATCAGCCCTATTGCCCAGAAACTGCTCCAGCTGTACCCGCTGCCGAACGTAAGCAACAATTTCACGAGCAACAACTACAACGTGAATGCTCCTGCGAACCTGGACTCGAAAACGTTCGATGTGCGGGGCGACCAGAATTTCGGCTCTAAGTTGGCCGTGTTTGCCAGGTACACCCAGAAGAACATCAACCAGCTTGCGCCTCTGAAACTTCTCATTCCCTCCAGCGCTGACTACGATCATGTGCGCATGCTGGTGGCCTCAGCTACCTACACCTTGACACCCACTCTGCTCAACGAATTCCGCTTTGGGCTTACCAACAACGTTTCAGGAAGTTCAAATTCCTTTGACGGGAAAGCGTTCAGCAGCGCCCTCGGGCTCCAGGGCCTGAATAATCTTTGGTGGAACGGGGTAACCGAAATCGATTTCAGCGGACAGTTGACCAGCGAAGACGTTGACCGCCTGGATGAGTCCAGCCAGTCCAAAACGTTCGAATTCCTGGATGACCTCACCTGGGTTCGTGGCCATCACACCTTTAAGTTCGGGTTCGACGCCAGCAAGATCCAGGCGAAGTCATCTCTGGGCTTCTTCGGCGCGAACAACTACGGAACCTTCACCTTCAACGGAATGTTTACGGGCAACGATTTTGCGGACTTTCTGCTGGGGCTGCCGAATGAATCCGACGTGGACAACGTTTTGCAGGATAACGACGGCAGGAGCAGTTTCTGGGCCCTTTACGCACAAGACAGTTTTCACATCACCCCCCGGCTGACACTGGACTACGGTCTGCGCTGGGAATATCACCCGGGCTACACTGATGCCAGCGGCAACATCGGCAATTTCAATAACCACATCCTGAAGTCGGGCCAGGTGATCTACCCGGACGGGTTTGCTTCCATCCTTTCGCCCCCGTTCCTTCAGTCCTTTGACGCCTGCCCCAACCCAGACATCCCGGCCACGGCCAGCGATCCCACCTCCATCAATGGCGCGCCCTGCACGCCGGTGCTATCGGCTTCGCAGGCGGGCTTTCCTCAAGGGCTTCGGACCACCTCGAAAGCCTTCATGCCTCGCTTCGGGTTTGCCTACAAGCCGTTCAATGGCGACAAGACGGTAGTGCGGGGCAGCATCGGGGCTTATGAGGCCATCAGCATGGGAAGCATCTACTACTCTCTGACGGGAACCGCCCAGGCCTTCACACGGCAGTTCCTGAATTCACAGACCTCGAGCGGCCCGGCTTTCGCCTGGCCTGCGACGGGGACAGGTGGGGCCGGATTCGGAGCGCCGCAGTACGGGACAGCTTATTTCGGCACGGCTGACCAGGTGAACTGGAAGGAGCCTTACGCCGTCCAGTGGGGTCTCTCCGTGGAGCGGAACCTGGGTTTCAACACCGGGCTGCGAATTTCCTACACCGGCATGAAGACTACGCAACTGGTCTGGGCCCCGAACTGGAACCAGTCGCTGCCGTCGACCACCCCTTACCAGTTGCAACCGTTGAGTTCGCGTCCTTTCCCGAACTGGGGGACGGTGAACTCGCGGGACGTGGGAGCGACGGCGTACTACAACGCAATGGAACTGGAAGTGAGCCATCGCGTTGGGTCGGGACTGGTCTTCGACAGCACCTACACCTTTGCCCGGAGCCTGGCCGACAACCAGGGGCCTTCGAGCAACGGCGGCTTCTGCAATGAGAATGCCTGCAACCGCTCCGGCAGTCTCTACAACAGGAACCTGGAATACGGGAATACGTATGCGCCGCGCCATCGCTGGCTGACTACGGTCATCTACCAACTGCCTTTTGGAGGCAGCCAGCGTTTTGCCCAAAGCTCAAACCGCTTCGTCAACGCCCTGATCGGCGGATGGCAGATGAGCAACATCTTTGAGGTCCAGTCGGGTCCGTTCCTTACACCTTACTTTTCAGGAGCAGACCCTTCCGGAACTGGGATCGGACTTCAGGGGCGTAACCAGTTGCCGGACCGCGTGGGGCAGGTATCGCCCGGCAATCCGAACGCGGGCGAATGGTTTCTTGCCTCAGGGTATGCATGCCCGGGCGGGGATTGCCAGGCAGGCACGTCGGCAACCCATCCGCCCGTTGGGCGCTTCGGGACAGCAAGCGTGGGCAGCTTGCAGGGACCGGGCACCATCGACTGGGACCTGGGACTTGGCAAGAGCTTCCGGCTCACTGAACATGCTACACTCCACATCGAAGGGTCCTTTGTAAATGTATTGAATCACATTAACCTGGGCATCCCGAACATGAAGATCACGAGTGCCAACAATCCTGCCCAGGGCCTCTGTGGCTTCGGCTGCATTACGGCTGCGCAGGGACTCTATGAGTTCGCGGGGGCTCGCGAAGGACAAATTGGTGCGCGCATCGAGTTCTGAACGGCTTGGGCCGAACCGGCTCTAAACTAGAAGCGCTACGCAGGAGGAGACAGCCTTTCCGCGGGTTGCGAACACCGCCCGCTGGAAAAGAAGGCTTGTCTCCTCCTGACTTTTTTGCTGGGGCTACTGCAAGCTCAATACTCTGAATCCATGCGCGTGCGCGTCGCCGGACATGACAGCCCTTTACGAGGCTGCTCTATAGAGGCGGACTGAACCGCGCCACTTGTCATCATACAGCCCGGGGGCGGAGCGTCTTTTCTTTTGGGTTGACATCTTACCCGAAGGTGTGCATACTCGGGTTATATGTCGACCCAAGAAGAAAAAGAACGGCTTGAACTTCTGCAGGGAACGCTGGACTTGCTGATTCTGCGGACCCTCATCTTTGGCCCACGGCACGGCCAGGGAATTGCGCGCGCCATACAACAAACTTCCGAAGACGAACTGCTGGTGGAACACGGCGCGCTTTATCCCGCCCTCCAACGCCTGGAGTCGCGGGGTTGGATATCCGCCGAATGGGGAATCTCCAGCAACAACCGCAAGGCGCGGTTTTACAAGCTGACGAGAACCGGCCGCAAGCAGCTCGCCAGAGAAACCGTAAAGTGGAAGCGGCTCACAACAGCCATAGGCCGCGTTCTCAGCAGTGAGGCCAGCGAAGGATAGTGTTATGTTCCGCCGCAAGCAAAAGCAAAGCGACTTCAATTCCGAAGTTGAGGCGCACATCGCGCTTGAAGCCGACCGGCTGAAGGAGCAGGGTCTGAGCGACAAAGATGCCCAGGCGTCCGCCCGCCGGGCGTTTGGCAACGTTACTCAGGCGCAGGAGCGCTTCTACGAATCCGGCCGCTGGCGCTGGTGGGACAACCTTCGCCAGGATGTCCGATTCGCCGTTCGCAGTCTCAGGCGAGACCGGGGTTTGGCGTTTGTGGCCATTCTTATTCTCGGCATCGGCATTGGAGCCAACACCGCGGTGTTCAGCGTGGTCGATGCCATCCTGCTTCGGCCCCTGCCGTTTCACGAACCTCAATCGCTTGCCTGGGTTGCGGGCGGGGATGGAACGGGCGGGCTCTCCAGTGTCAGCTTTCAGGTTGTCGGGTTCGAGGAACTCCAGCGTCACGCCCACTCGTTCCAGGAATTGACCTCCTATATGCCTTTCTTCGGCGACTCGGATTACACGCTGACGGGCCGGGGCCAGCCCCAGCTGATTTCAGGCGTGATGGTGGCCGAGAATTTTTTCCAGACGCTCGGCGTCCGGCCTGCCATCGGGCGGCTCTTTACGACCGATGAATGCCAGAAGGGTGGCCGACCGGCGGCCTTGCTGGACTACGCTTTCTGGCGGCGCGAATTTAACGCCAATCCCGGGATTGTGGGAAAGACCGTCACGCTCAATAAACAGGCGGTAACGGTGGTCGGAGTACTTCCTCCTTCCTTCGACTTCGGCTCATTTTTTTCACCCGGCCTCGAGATGGACGTTTTTGTCCCAGCAGTCATGGATAACATTCGGGGATGGGGGAACACGCTGGCCATTCTTGGCCGTTTGAAGCCCGGTGTCCCAGTGGCCCAGGCACAATCTGAGGCCAGGATACTGATTCACGAGATCAAAGCCAAGAATCCCAACGATTTTTACCTGGACACGGCCACAGTCACAGGACTGAGAGATCACATCAGCGGAAAGCTACGCCGGTCACTGATTGTCCTGTGGTGCGCCGTGGGATTCATCCTGCTGATTGCCTGTGTCAACCTTTCCAACATGATGCTGGCGCGCTCGGCGGCTCGCGGCAAGGAGTTTGCCATGCGCCTGGCTCTTGGCGCGGGGCGGGGCAGGCTTATTCGCCAGTTATTGGCGGAAGGCGCGGTACTCGCAGGCGCCGGAGTGGCACTCGGCCTGGCGATCGCTATTGCCGTCACCAGGCTTCTTGCCCACCAGGGATCGGTCGCGCTTCCCTTGCTCAATAGCGTGCATTTGGACGGGACAGCGATTGCCTGGACCATTTTCATTGCCGTTGCGGCAGCGGTCCTGTTCGGATTTGCTCCTGCCATCAGAATTTTCTCGACCAACCTGCAGGAGGCGCTCAAGGACGCGGGACCGGGAATGAGTGAAGGCAGAAAACACGATCGCATGCGCAAGGTGCTGCTGGTTTCTGAGGTTGCACTGGCCTGCATGCTCCTCATTGGCGCCGGATTGCTGCTGCGGAGCTTTCTGGGGATTCTCAATGTCGACCTGGGATTCCAGCCAAGCCGTGCCGCCGTTATCAGAGTTAGATACGACGATGATAACAATGCCGCCCGCCGCGGGGCCGTCCTGCAGCAGATCTTGCAGCGCGTCACAGCGCTTCCCGGCATGGAATCCGCCGGCATCACAGACATGCTTCCACTCGGCCGCAATCGAAGCTGGGGATTCGCGCCAAAAGGGAAAGTTTATCCCAAAGGAGAGAGTCCGGACGCTTTTGTGCAGGTGGTGACTCCCGGCTACTTTCGCGCCATGGGCATCCGACTACTCGAAGGTCGTGACTTCAACTGGCAGGACACGTCCAAAAGCGAAAGTGTCTTTATCATCAACCAAACAGGTGCGCGCCGTTATTGGCCGGGGGAAGATCCTGTCGGGCGCATGAGCCAGGGGCCGGGTCCGGGTGTCAACCGTGTCATCGGTGTAGTTTCTGACGTAAGTGAAACCACCGTGGAGGATTCAGCCGTTCCCGAAATCTATGTTCCCGCCACCCAGAACGATCCTGAAGGAGCGGAACTTGTGGTGCGCACCAAGCTTCCGCCTGACACTCTCTCTTCGAGTGTTATGAAAACACTGCGAGAGATCAACCCCGGCCAGCCAGCCACCGAATTCCGTCCGCTCCAATATCTTGTGGACCATGCCAACTCGCCGCGCCAGTTCGTCGTTATGTTGGTGACCTCGTTCGCATTGCTGGGGCTGCTCCTCGCCTCACTCGGAATTTACGCCGTCATTTCGTATTCTGTTACCCGCCGGACGCAGGAAATCGGCATCCGCATGGCGCTGGGAGCGCAGAAGCGCGATGTGCTCAGGATGGTTGTCGGCCAGGGCATCATGCTGGTACTCACCGGCGTGGTCATAGGAATCGTGGGCGGACTTGCTCTTTCGCGATCCCTCATGAGCCTGCTCTACGGCGTAAAACCGACCGACCCTGCAACGTTCATTTCCGTTTCGTTCATTCTGGTAGCCGTGGCGCTTGCGGCCTGTTACCTTCCTGCCCGCCGAGCGGCCAAAGTCGATCCCCTGATTGCATTGAGATATGAGTAGCCAGGGACTGCGAAAGGCAATAGAGCGTTACCGCAGTTTCTGAAATCCTTATTTGTAGTTTCCTGAACTGCAACCCCCGTCTCCGTTTATTCGAACCTCACAAGGATGTCCTGTGGTCTGAAACGCTGTCCGTTTCCGGGCAGCACAATCCCAAGACCGGACACATCCTCAGCCACCTCGATTGCTCTTTCCTCATTTAAGGAACGCCGTTTCAATAAGTTCCAATCAAAAGGCAATCTGGAAGGCAATATGCACTCCAGCGTGTAGCACCCGGCCCCAGTTGATGAGACAGCCTCCATCGCATCATGACTGGTGAGCACGGAGACCAAAGAAGCAGGCTGGCGGGATTACTAATGCGAAGACCTGAAGCACTACTAAATCCGAATGTTTCTGCCCGAGGGGCAGAGGTCCCGGCGTTGTCGAGAAATCTGAGAGAAACAAGTCAAAACATAGGAGAGAAGCGACCGGTGAAAACTTCTATACGCATGGTGGCAATGATTCTCTTGCTTTCCTGTACCGGTTGGGGAGCACAAGAACCTGCAGGGCAGCCTTCAAAGCCGTCGGAGGCCACAGTTCATGACTATACTCACAGTCCAGCCTTCCCGAATTTTCTCTCTTCATATTCCGCCCCGTCTGTTCCAAAGACAAGGCTTGCAAACTCAGAGCTACTAAACCAACTCATCAGCGGCGACAAATTGAACCTCTCTCTTGCGGACGCAGTTGCGCTGGCGATCGAGAACAATCTTGATATCGGTGTGGCGCGCTATGACCTGCCGATCGCGCAAACGGACCTGTTGCGGGCGAAGGCTGGTGGGGCGGCGCGAGGCGTGGCCGGCGCCAACATATCACAGGCGCTTTACGGCGGGGCTATTGGCACAGGTGTGGGAGGTGGTGGCGGCACAGGTGGAAGCAACGTTGGCGGAGCGCTGGGCGGAGGCATCCCAAGTGTTGGCAGCTCCAGTTGCTGCGACCCCGAAGTGAGCGTCCGCTACGGATGGGGATATACCGTGACGCCTTTGAACTACCTGGGCCTTGCAGGTGTTCCGGTGCAAAGCGCGCACACAGGCTTTTTTTCAACTTCGTTCAGTCAGGGATTTCTCACCGGGACCAGCGTTGTGGCCAGCATGTTCGGCTTCCGCCAGACCACCAACTCGCCCAGTCAACTATTCAACCCCGTCCTTGCCTCGAGCACGACCGTGGGGATCACGCAGAATCTGCTGAACGGATTTGGACGCCGCGCTAACGCGCGGTTCATACGCATTGCCCGGAACGACCAGCAATATTCGCGAAGCGTCTTTCGCCAGAAAGTGATCGACAACGTTTCAAAGGTGATTTCCACCTATTATGCACTGCTGGCCGATCAGGAGAGCATCCATGTGGCCACGGAGGCCCTCGGCTACGCACGAAAGCTACTGGAAGACAACCAGGAAGAGAAAAAGATCGGCGCGGCGGCCCAGCTTGATGTGGCCCAGGCCGATCTCGATGTTGCCAATCGACAACAAGACCTGCTGACGGCTCAAAACGCGTTTGAGCAGGACTCGCAGACAATGAAGTCACTAATCTCCCGGAGTTTCAATGGGCGGATTGCCACCGTGTCCATCAATCCAACTGACCGGCTTCCTGACCCGCGTGTGGACGACATCCCCACGCTGGAGGAGGCATTGAAACAAGGTGGGGCCAACCGTCCTGAAATCGAGCAGGCTATGGTGAACCTGAAGAACCAGGAGATCACCATTCATGCTACGCGCAACGCGCTGCTGCCCACCTTGACTGCTTTTGCGGCGTTTTCGCCACAGGGCCAGGAAGGGACGCTGGGGGCGGCACTTGGCCAGGTCTACCACAACCGCTACCCCGGCTACGGTTACGGAGTGAGCATGGAAATTCCCATCCGCAACCGACAGGCGCAGGCGGACGCTGCCCGGGCACTGCTGGAGCAGCGCCAATTGGAGATGAAGCTGCAACAGGCCAGGAACCAGATGGTTTGGGACGTCAGCAAGGCCGTGTCACTTGTACACCAGGCGCGAGGGAAGTTGGAAGCCTCCGAAAAAGTGGCTGCTCTGGCCCGGCAAACCTACGAAATGACGCACACCAAATTTACGGCAGGGCGGGCCACCGTTCGCGAGGTGATCACCGCGCAGACCCAGCTTGGCACTGCTGAAAACGAGGTGGTGCAGGCCCGGGCCGACTATGCCAAGGCCCTGATCAGCTTTCAACAGGCCACCGGTACGCTTTTGAGCCGCCACAATGTTGAGATTTCAAACGCTGTGGAAGGCAATGTTCCTCGGCCCAAAAATATTCCGGGTGACGCTGAAAGGCCTTAGGAGCGAGAAACCCTTATGTCTATGAGGCAAGAAATACCCTTGGTGGAACAAAGAGAGAGGTTAGGCCGTAATGAAAAATAGACGCTTTGTAGCGACATTCCATGCTGGCAGCCGTGTCGAGCTCACTCCCAAAGGCGGGCGGAGGTAAAGACTATGGACATTCAACGAGTGGGCGCGGCAAGAAAGCGGCGGATACGCCTGATGTTTATGGCGGGGGGCGGTGTATTGTTGATTGCCCTGGCCACTTTGGGACTTTCAAAGCTAAAACCAGCCCCGCCGTCCGTGGACGCTTCCACCCTTTGGCCGGGTACTGTGATGCGCGGCGACATGGACGTGCAGGTGCGGGGCCTGGGAACACTGGTTCCGGTCCAGATTCAATGGATCCCGGCGGTGACTGATGGCCGCGTGGAGCGGCGCTTCCTGCTTCCCGGTGTTAAGGTTAGCCCGGAAACCCCTCTGCTACAGCTTTCAAACCCGCAACTCCAGCAGGAAGCGCAAACAGCGGAATGGACGATGAAGGCGGACCAGGCCAACCTTGAAAGTCTGAAATCGACGCTTAAGAACCAACTGCTGAGCGAGCAATCCACGCTTGCCAGCCTGGAGTCTGACCACCAACAGGCCAAGGCCCAGGCTGATGTTGATGCCAACCTGGCGTCGAAGGGCATTGTCAGTGACCTCACGGCCCAACTCTCCAAGGCCAAGGCAACCGGACTGGCGTCGCAGGTGGCGATTGAAAAGAAGCGCGTGGACACTCTGGAGGCGTCGCTCGAAAGCCAGCTGGCTGCCCAAAAGGCCAAGGTGGAGCAGGACCGAGCGCTGTATCTGTTGAAGAAAAAGCAATTGGATGAGCTTCTGGTGCGCGCGGGTTACTCTGGCATTCTTACCGATATTCCTGTGCAGGTGGGCCAGCAGGTGGCGGCAGGTACAACGCTGGCCAAGGTGGTGGACCCCACCCAGTTGAAGGCCCAGCTCCAGATCGCTGAGACGCAGGCCAAGGACATCCAGCTCAATCAGAAGGCTTCCGTCGATACGCATAACGGAGTCATTCCGGGCAGGGTTGTGCGCATTGATCCGGCGGTGGTGAACGGCACCGTAACTGTTGACGTGGCGCTCGAGGGCAAACTGCCGGACGGTGCGCGCCCCGACTTGAGCGTGGACGGCACCATTGAAATCTCTCACCTGACCAACGTGCTCTACGTTGGCAGGCCGGCGTTTGGCCAGGCCAACAGCACGGTGGGACTGTTCAAGGAGATCCCCGGCACCAACGAGGCGGAGCGCGTCCAGGTGAAGCTCGGTGAAGCTTCGGTGAACGAAGTCCAGATTCTCCAGGGGTTGAACGTCGGCGACAAGGTCATCCTTTCCGACATGTCGCGCTGGGATGGCTTCGACCGCGTGCGCCTGCAGTGAGGGAGGCTTAGAGATGCTGACAAGTACTGGCTCCCAAGTCTGTGGTTACGAATGGATGCAAAACGGGGAAACGCAAATCCACTGCGGTGAAGGACCGATGGCGAAATTCCAGGCCGTGGGAACCCCACAGGTTCGAAGACCCAGGCCGCCTCGAGTGTTGCTGGCGGACGATCAGCGCGATGTCCTGGAAGCTTTGCAGCTTCTTCTCAAGCGCGAATGTTTTGAGATCGAAACTGCTAACACTCCCCAGGCCATCCTGCAGGCTGTTGCTTCGAGGCATTTTGACCTGTTAGTCCTGGACCTCAACTATGCGACGGACACCACGTCCGGGCAGGAAGGCCTCGACCTCCTTGCGAAGATCAGGAGTCTCGATGACACGCTTCCGATAGTTGCTATGACCGCATGGGGAAGCGTGGAGTTGGCCGTCGAAGCGATGCACCGCGGCGTGGGCGATTTTGTCCTGAAGCCGTGGGATAACAGCCAAATGCTCTCCATTGTGCGGAGCCAGATTGCGCAGGGCGAGTCCCGCCGCATGGAACGGAGGCTCATATCGGAATCTCAGACTGCCCTTCGTGATGAGGTGACCGAAGCTTGTGAAGTTCAACAACGTCTGATGCCGAAGGATCTTCCAGCTCTCGATGGATACAAGTTTTCAGGGGCCAGCCGGCCGGCACACATCCTCGGGGGAGATTACTACGATGCCTTCCACCGCGAGGGCAACACAATTGGGCTCTGCATTGCTGACGTTTCGGGCAAAGGACTCCCGGCAGCGCTGTTGATGGCCAATCTGCAGGCAACTGTTCAGTCTGTTGCTACTGAGGAAAGCCTGCCGGGCCAATTTGCAAGACGTGTGAACCTGGCGGTTCGCCGCAACGTCTCCCTCGGAAGGTTTGTGACGTTGTTCTACTGTTTGCTCGATACCGCCAACCATCGCCTTTCTTACGTAAACGCCGGGCACAACGCTCCAATTCTAATCAGGCAAAGCGGGGAGATTCTTCGGCTGGAATCGGGCGGGCCGGTGCTGGGCGTTTTCGACGATGTGGAATATCAGGAAGGCACGGTTCCGCTCGAACCGGGAGACCGGCTTGTGCTTTTTACAGACGGCCTCTCGGAAGCGGTCAATAACGTGGGCGAAGAATTTGGAGAGGACCGCATTATCGCCCGCTTGAAGGGGGCAAGTGGCCTCTCCGCCGAGCGAATCCGAAATGTCCTGTTTGATGCCGTTGACGAGTTCAGCGGCGGGCGTTTGCAGGACGATGCAACGATCATGATTGTGGCTGCGGAATAGCCACCACGACGTCAGGTTTGGATCCGAGGTAAACCATGGGCACGCTACTACAAGACCTGAAATACGGCCTGCGCATGCTGGCGAAGAATCCCGGCTTTACGGCCGCGGCTGTTCTGACGCTGGCGCTCGGTATCGGCGCCACCAGCACCATCTTCAGTTGGATTGATTCCACCCTGCTCGATCCCATTCCCGGCGTCGCCAACACCAGTAACCTGGTGAGTGTGATGAGGGGAACGATCAGCGAGCACCCCACCCCACCGTTTTCATACCCGGATTATGTGGACCTGCGGGGAAGGACTCGGAGCTTTTCGGGCCTTCTGGCCTTTCACGCTGATTGGGGCTCCCTCACCGGCGACGGCCAGCCAGAGCGTATTTATGTGGAGACCATCTCCGCGGACTACTTCAAGGTGCTCGGCATCAAGCCTCTACTCGGTCGTTTCCTCCGGCCTGTGGAAGAGGAACAGCCCGGAAAGACGCCGGTGGTTGTGATCAGTTATGCGCTGTGGCAGAGCCGTTTCGGCGGAGACCCTTCCATCATCGGCAAGTCAATTCAGATCAACCGGATGTTGTGTACGATTGTCGGCGTCGCTCCTCCGGGTTTTGTGGGATGCATGATCGGGCTGCGAACCGACCTCTGGGCTCCCCTGGTTTATGGCAGTTGGGGCCAGTTCCGCCAGCGCGGCAGTAATTGGCTCAACGTGTTCGGGAGGCTCAACCCGGGAGTCGATCGCCGGCAGGCACAGGAGGAGCTGAATCTGCTGATGCAGCAGATTGTCGAACAGTATCCCGATACGCACCGCGGTCCCAACCAGATCACTCTCGATCCACTCTGGCGTTCGCCTTTTGGCGCCAACGTCTATCTTTACAAAACCCTGCCGCTGCTGCTGGGACTGGCGGCTGTACTGCTGTTGCTGGCATGCACCAACGTCGCCAACCTCCTGCTGGTGAGGTTGGTTCCGCGCCGGCGCGAAATTGCCCTTCGCCTGGCGATGGGAGCCAGCCGTGCGCGTCTAATGCGCCAGCTGATGCTGGAAAGCCTTTTGGTCGCCCTGGCCGGCGGAGGTGTGGCCTGGCTGGTGACCACCTGGACTGCGGGAACCTTTGCGAGTTTCTTTCCCCCCACAGCCCTGCCTCTCAGGCTCAACGGCCAGGCGAATGGCAGCGTGATGCTGGCAACGCTGGCGATCTCGGTTGTCAGCGCGGTGGTCTTCGGAGTGCTGCCGGCCCTGCGCACTTCCCGCCTTGCGCCGGTGGCTGTCCTGAAGGAAGAGGAGGCCAGAGTTTCCGGCGGCATCCACCGCTCGCGCCTTTCCAAAGGATTGGTTGTGGCCCAGATCGCGCTCTCCCTGCTGTTGCTGATCGCGGCGGGGCTCTTCACTCGCAGCTTCCAGAACGAGCAGCGCACCAATCCGGGTTTCGATCCGAACCATGTCCTGCTGGCTTCGGTCGATCTTTCCTCTTCCGGCTATTCACATGAGCAGGGACTAGCCTTTGACCATGGCTTGCTCGACAAGCTGCGCGCGCTGCCGGGTGTCAAGTCTGCGACATTGGCGGACTTCTCGCCGCTCAGCTTCACCATTCACAGCAACGACACCTTGCCGGAAGGT
This sequence comes from Terriglobia bacterium, assembly GCA_035576145.1. Classification (GTDB taxonomy): domain Bacteria; phylum Acidobacteriota; class Terriglobia; order UBA7540; family UBA7540; genus SCRD01. Next base: position 9,547 of record DATLWV010000344.1, on the reverse strand, counting down.
TATGTTCCCCGGCCGCACGAAACGATGGAGATCGACAGCGCCGTGGTCAGCCCTGACTATTTCCAGACTGTGCGCACTCCCCTCTTGTCCGGGCGTGAATTCACTGACCATGACGACGATAAGTCACAGCCGGTTGCTATTGTCAATCAGGAGTTCTGCAGCCGTTACTGGCCGGGGCAGGATGCTATCGGGAAGAAAGTTACCATCTTTGGCCGCTCACTGACGGTGGTTGGCGTGGCCCAAAATGCCAAGTATCGGCTCCTGCGTTACGGCCCGGAGCCCGCCATCTTTTTGCCCCTTTACCAGAACTACCGCCACGAGTTAATCATTCACGTGCGCACGGCCGGCGATCCCACAACACTGGCTCCAATGGTCCGCAGAACGCTCGACGAGATCAATCCACACCTGCCCTTGTTCAATGTGACCACGCTCAAGGCCAGCATGCAGTTTGGAAGCACCTTCGAGCGGCTGGCGGCGACCCTGGTGGGATCATTTGGCTTGCTGGCGCTGGCGCTGGGCGCGGTGGGTATCTACGGCGTGGTCGCTTTTACCACACGACAGCGCACACACGAGATCGGCATCCGCATGGCGTTGGGGGCGCGCAAGAGCGACGTTCTCAGGATGGTGGTGGGGCAAGGGATAAAGCTTGCGCTGATTGGAGTGTTGATCGGCATCGCAGGTGCGTTTGTGCTGTCGCGCTTCCTCGCGAGCCTGCTTTACGGTGTGAAACCCACAGACCCTCTGACGTTCGTGGCCGTCTCGTTGATTTTAGTAGCTGTGGCGCTTGTGGCCTGCTACATTCCTGCGGTCCGGGCGTCGAAGGTCGATCCCATGGTGGCGCTGCGCTACGAGTAGCGGCGGGTTTATCCCGCCATCAGTTTGTTGAGCGATTTAGCGACTGGTTGATTGGAAAATGCAGAATTACACATTACGAATGACAAGTGATTTCGTCGTTCTGAGTTCAGAGTTATGAGTTTGGCGAAGCGCGACAACTCATAACTCAGAACCGAGAACTCATAACCCAATTCAAGTAACTCGTAATTTGTAACTAGTAATTCTTGAACAGCCTGAGGCGAACGATGAGCAGCTTATTTCAGGACTTAAAGTACGGGCTGCGCACGCTGGGAAGAAATCCCGGTTTCACCGCTGTTGCAGTCCTGACGCTTGCCCTCGGCATCGGGGCCAATACGGCCATCTTTACCGTCGTGAACTCGCTGTTGTTTCGTCCACTGCCAGTCAAGCAGCCCGGGCGGCTGGTAGCCGTATTTAGCACGCACAAGGGAAACGAAACCTTCAGTCCAAGCTCCTTTCCGGATTATTCTGACCTGCGCGATCGAAATCGAGTTTTCTCCGGAGTGGCGGCTCACTTCTACTGGCCCATGAATCTGAAAACGTCCGATAAGCCGAAAGCCGTCATGGGCGAAGTCGTAACGGGGAACTACTTTGATGTTCTGGGTGTCAGTCCTTTCCTGGGCCGCACGTTTCTTCGGGAAGAAGTCAAAACGCAGGGCGGCAATGCCGTCGCCATTCTGAATTACCGGACCTGGGAACGGGATTTTAATTCTGACCGGGAGATCATCGGGAAAAAGGTCCTGGTAAATGATTTTCCCTTCACGATTGTGGGTGTCACTCCCAGTAGCTTCACCGGCCTGAACAGCGCGATCGTTCCGGCGGTATGGGTTCCGGTCACGATGGTACGCCAGGTCATTCCGTATCCCATTTCGCTCACTGACCGCTTTGATCCCTGGTTGCTTATCATCGCGCGGGTGAAGCCTGGTGTAAGTCTGGCGGAGGCGGGGGCTGCCATAAAGGTTCTGGCAGCCAATCTGGATAAGGAATATCCCTCCAACAGCGGCCCGGGAAAGAGCTTTTCACTTGTCGAGTCAAACCGTAACCGCCTTGGCACGCTGGGCACAATCGATGCGGTCCAGAAACAGTTTGTGCTCCTGATGGCAGTGGTTGGGCTGGTGTTGCTCGTTGCCTGTTTTAACGTGGCCAATCTCCAACTTGCCAGGGCAACCAACCGCCAGAGGGAGATCGCTCTGCGTGGCGCTTTGGGCGCAACTCGTGGTCGCATTCTCCGCCAGCTCCTCACTGAAAGCGTCTTATTGTCCCTCCTGGGTGGGCTCGGTGGGCTTTTCGTGGGAGTCTGGGCGGTGGACCTCTTGCTGGCGTTTCGGCCACCCTCAGTCTTCCCCATTGAATTTGACCTGAGCCTCGATTGGCGTGTCCTTCTTTTTACCTTATTCCTCGCGTTCCTCGCAGGGATTCTCTTCGGTTTGTCTCCGGCACTGCAGTCCACCCGGTCTGACCAGCTTCCCGCACTGAAGGAACAGTCGCCAGCGCTCGGGCGTGGCCGGAGCAAGACTCGCACTCAGAACGCCCTGGTGGTAATGCAGATCGCGGTATCTCTGGTTCTGCTGATTACGGCCGGCCTCTTTGCGCGGAGCCTGCAGCAAGCACTGCGTGTGGACCCGGGATTCAACGCCGACGATGCGCTGGTAGTTCCGATCGACCTTGGTTTTGGGCAGTATCCGGAATCTGCAGGCAGGACGTTCGAGCGAAACCTCTTCGACCGGGTCAGAGCGCTACCCGGTGTCAAGTCGGCTGCCCTTGCTATGGATATGCCTCTCGGGCAACTTCACATCCAGGGCTTTATCTCGATCGATGGATATGTGCCGGCTCCCGGCGAACACATGGTTATCCGGCGCAATGTGGTGAGTCCGGAATACTTCCAGACCATGGGCATCCCCATTTTGCAGGGACGGGCGATTGACGGCCAGGATACGAACGACTCACAGCCCGTAGCGGTAATCAACCAGACCATGGTGGAGCGCTACTGGCGGGGCCGGAACCCCATCGGGAAAACGTTCAACAACTCCGGAAGAAACTGGGTTGTGGTGGGCGTGATCAAGGATGGGAAATACGATGCGCTGAGCGAAGCGCCCCAACCCTACTTCTGCCTGCCTCTTAGCCAGGCGGAGTACGTCAAGCGAATGCATCTCGTGGTGAGAACTCTCGGTGACCCTCGTGGTGCTATGCCGCCCATCCTGCAGATTCTCCGGGATCTCGGCCCCAACCTGCCCGCGCCACACCTTCTGACCATGAACCAATTCCTGGAGGAATCCGTCCAGGGCACTGGCGGCCCCGCCCAGGTTATCGGCATCTTCGGTCTGCTGGCGCTGGCTCTGGCGATGGTCGGCGTCTACGGCGTGATGTCGTACTTTGTCAGCCAGCGGACGCACGAATTTGGAATCCGAATAGCGCTTGGCGCCCGCAGGAACCAGATCCTCAAACTGGCGTTGCGACGAGGGGTCATCGTCAGCCTGCTGGGCATAGGGATTGGACTGGCGATGGCAATAGCGCTTTCGCGCGCGCTGACCGGTTTCCTCTATGGCGTGAAGCCCATGGATCCTATTACTTTCAGCCTGGCGAGTCTGGGACTAATGTTTTTTGCACTGCTCGCCTGCTACATTCCCGCGCGCCGGGCGGCGGCGGTCGATCCCATGGTGGCGCTGAGATATGAGTAGTGTTGTTGAGCGATTGGTAATTTGCAATTCCTCTAGTTATCGAGGCGAACGATGAACGCATTGATCCAGGATCTGAAATACGGATTGCGGCAGCTTCGCCGTAATCCCGGCTTCACATTAGTTGCCGTGCTTACCCTTGCACTCGGCATCGGCGCCAACACAGCAATTTTCTCCGTGGTCAACGGAGTGTTGCTCAACCCGCTGCCCTATCCGCAGCCTGACCGCCTGGTGGCACTTTACTCACGGACGGCGCAATTCTCGAATTCCTCGATTTCCTATCCCAACTTTCTCGACTGGGTGCGGCTTAACCACTCGTTTTCCGCGCTGGCTGCTTATCGTGGAGACGACTTCACTCTGACCGGAGAGGGCGAGCCGGAGCGTGTCCCGGTGGAATTTGTCTCGGCCAGCTTTTTCCCGCTGCTCGGAATCAAGCCCGCAGCAGGCCGATGGTTTACACCTCAGGAGGACGAGATTGGAGCAGCGCCTGCAGTGGTCTTGAGCGGCGGCATCTGGAAACGCAAGTTCGGGGCCTCGCCGGATATTCTGGGAAAGGCCATTACGCTGAATGGCACATCGTACACGGTTGTAGGAGTCCTCCCTGGCGACTTTTTCTACAGCGGCAATAACTTCCAGCGGAGTGATGTTTACGTCCCGATCGGCCGATGGGACGACCCGATATTCCGGGATCGCCGGGCCAGCATGGGCATGGATGCCGTCGGCCGGTTGAAACCCGGCGTCACATTTGCGCAGGCCAAGGATGACATGGATACACTGGCGCGTCATCTGGCGGAGCAATACCCTGAGGCCGACAAGGACACCGGCATCACGCTGGTTCCGCTCAGGCAGAACATCGTGGGATATATCCAGCCCTATCTGCTGTTGCTGCTGGCGGCAGTGGGTTTTGTTCTCCTCATCGCCTGCGTCAACGTCGCAAACCTGATGCTGGCGCGCGCGTCGGGCCGGTCCCGCGAGTTTGCCATCCGTGTTGCGCTGGGCGCAGGCCGCAAGCGCGTCATCCGGCAGGTCCTTACAGAAAGCACTCTGCTGGCCTTTGCTGGCGGAGGCCTTGGCATGTTGGTTGCTGCCTGGGGATTGCAGGCGGCTTTGAGAGCACTGCCTGACGTTCTACCGCGTGTCGAATCCGTCCGTCTCGACACTCACGTGTTGTTGTTTATGCTGGTCACCTGCGTGTTGACGGGAATTCTTTTTGGCCTCGCTCCCGCGCTCAGGACTACTTCGGCCAACCTTCAGGAGACGCTCAAAGAAGGCGGACGCGGAGCAAGCGCCGCGCACCACCGCACCCAGAGTGCCTTTGTAGTCGCAGAAGTGGCCCTTGCGCTTGTGCTGCTGGCGGGCGCCGGGCTGATGATTCGCACTCTGGGTGAGCTGTGGAGCGTTGATCCAGGTTTCGATCCGCACCACGTTCTTGCCTTCCGGGCCACTTTCCCTCCAATCAAATCTCCGGACTTGATTCGCGCGACGTGGCGCCAGATTGAGGACAACACCGAAGCGCTCCCTGGAATTCGGGCCGCATCAGTCACAATGGGTTCCGTCCCTACCCGCAGCGATTCCGAACTGCCTTTCTGGCTGGAAGGCCAGCCCAAGCCCGCGAGCAGTTCCCAGATGAAAGTATCTTTGTTTTACCTTGTCCAACCGGGCTACTTGAACGTGATGAAGATTCCGCTCATGCGCGGCCGATTCCTTACCTCGGCGGACACCGAGCATTCGCCTTTCGTAATCGTCATCGACAGCAGTTTCGCTCAGCTCTATTTTCCGGGCCAGAACCCCATCGGCAGGCGCGTCAATCTGGACATCCTCAACACCACGGCGGAAATCGTCGGCGTGGTGGGGCACATCAAACAATGGGGCCTAGACGAAGGCGCGTCGTCTCCCGTTCAAGCCCAATGTTACATATCCGTTTATCAGCTTCCTGATCAGTTTGTCCCGCTGGTGGCCTCAAACCTTGGCATCTTCGCGAGCACAGCGGGGGCTCCGCTGGGGCAGGCCGACGCGATTCGCCGCGCCCTCCACCAGATCAACAGCCATTCCGTGATGTACGGCGTGGAATCGATGGACGGCATTCTTTCCGATTCACTCTCGTCGCGGCGGTTTGCGATGATCCTCATGGGCGTGTTTGCCGCGCTTGCCCTGCTCATGGCCAGTATTGGTACTTATGGCGTGATTTCGTATCTCACCAGCCAGCGCACGCATGAAATTGGCATTCGCATGGCGCTGGGAGCACAAAGAAACGACGTTCTCACAATGGTGGTGCGAAGAGGCGTCAAGCTGGCCTTGGTCGGTATCGGCATCGGCATTGGCAGCTCGTTTGTTCTCACGCGATTCCTGTCCGGCATGCTCTACGGGGTGAAACCCTTCGATCCGCTCACGCTTGTGGCAGTTTCGCTGGTTTTGATCGCCGTGGCGCTCGCAGCCTGCTACATCCCGGCGCGGCGGGCGTCGAAAGTCGATCCCGTGGTGGCACTGAGATACGAGTAGCGGCGGGTTTATCCCGCCATTAGTCGGTTGAGTGATTTAGCGACTGGTTGACTGGAGAATGCAGAATTACAAATTACAAATGACGAGTGATTTTATCGTTCTGAGTTCAGAGTCATGAGTTCGGCGAAGCGCAGCAACTCATAACTCAGAACCGAGAACTTATAACCCATTCAAGTAACTCGGAATTTGTAACTTGTAACTCTTTAAAAGACTGAGGCACACATGACCACCCTGATTCAGGATTTGAAATACGGTCTGCGCCAGCTGGGACGAAACCCCGGCTACACGGCAGTTGCCATTCTCACACTGGCTCTCGGCATCGGCGCCAACACGGCCATCTTCACGCTTGTGAACGCGATCATGCTCAAGAGCCTGCCGGTGGTTAATCCCCGGGAACTCTACCGCCTGGGTACCAGCAACAACTGCTGTGTGCTCGGAGGAATGCAGGATAACTGGGACATTTACTCTTACGACCTGTACAAGCAACTGCGCGACCATACCCCGGAATTCAGCCAGATGGCCGCTTTCCAGGCGGCATTGCCGAGCCTGAGCGTGCGCCGCCGAGGCTCTTCCGGCCCCGCCGAGCCCTACCGGGGCGAGTTTGTCTCGGGAAATTACTTCTCCATGTTCGGTATCAGCGCTTACGCCGGGCGCGCTATCACGCCCGCTGACGACCAGCCCAACGCTCCGCCCGTCGCCGTTATGGACTACCGGACGTGGCAGACCCATTTTGGCTCTGACGCATCGGTGCTCGGCTCGACTTTCGTCATGAATATGGTTCCGTACACGGTGGTGGGGATTTCGCCGCCCGGTTTCTTTGGCGACACTCTGCGGCCTGACCCGCCCGATTTCTGGATGCCGCTCGCCACTGAGCCGGTCTTGAACGGACAGAATTCAATCCTGAAAAATCCCGGACTCAATTGGCTTCACGTTATTGGCCGGCTAAAGCCTGGGGCCCGGCCGGCGGCCGTGCAATCCGAAGTCACCACCGAACTGCAGCGATGGCTTGGTGGTCAGCCTGACCTGACGGCCTACGACCGCTCGCAACTCAGCAAGCAGCATATCGTCATTGGGCCCGGTGGAGAAGGCGTCGCCAGCATGCAGGACCAGGCACGCGACGGCCTTCGCCTGCTGATGATCATCGCGGGCCTCGTGCTGCTGATTGCCTGTGCCAACATAGCCAACCTGCTTCTGGCGCGCGGCGCCTCCAGGCGGTTTGAGACCGCTGTCCGTGTGGCATTAGGCGCCCCGAGGCGGCGTCTGGTCCGCCAGATCCTTACTGAAAGCGTGCTGCTGGCGGTTGTGGGTGGAGTTGTGGGGTTGCTGGTTGCTTACCTTGGCACACGCAGTCTGCTGCTGATTGCTTTCCGTGGAGCGCATTACATCCCCATCAGCGCCACCCCCTCGCTTGCTGTGCTCGGCTTCGCCTTCCTGCTTTCGCTGATTACCGGTGTGGTTTTTGGAGCCGCGCCGGCCTGGATAACTTCGCATTCCGATCCTGCGGAGGCCTTGCGTGGCGCGGGCCGCTCCACGCGCGACCGTTCCTCGCTGCCGCGAAAATCTCTGGTCGTCATCCAGGTTGCGCTATCCATCGTGCTGCTGATTGGCGCGGGTTTACTCACCAGGAGCCTGCAAAACCTTGAAAAGCAGAACTTCGGTTTCGAACCGCAGGGCCGCCTGATCGTGAGGGTCGAGCCGGCCCTCGCCGGTTATAAGCCCGATCAACTCTACGGACTCTACCAGCAGCTCGAGCAGCAGCTTTCGGCAATCCCCGGCGTAATCAGCGCCAGTTATTCGGGCTATAGTCCGATGCGCGGCGACAACTGGGGTTTTAACTTTCACATCGAGGGCCACCCGCCAGATGAGCGGAATGGCGCTTCCTTTGATTGCGTTGGCCCGCATTATTTCGAGACCATCGGCACGCGACTGGTGCGAGGCCGTTTGATCGGTGAGCAGGATACTCCCACGTCGCGTAAAGTTGCCGTCATCAATCAAGCCTTCGCCAAAAAGTTCTTCCCCAAGCAGGACCCGATCGGGCAGCACCTCGGAATGGGCGACCCGAGCCACGCGGGAGACATGGAGATCGTCGGAATTGTGCAGGATGCGAAATATCAGAGCGCGCATGAGCCGCCCTACCCGACTTTCTTTATGCCCTTTTTCCAAATGACAAACGATCCCAAGCTGGAATTCGTTAAGGTTGCCGCTGCCTACATTGGCGATATCGAGTTGCACGTAGCCGGCCAGCCCGAGAATCTGGAGCAACCGGTCCGCCGCACGCTGGCAAACATCAATCCCAACCTTACCATTCTCGAGATGATGAGCCTCAGCCGGCAGCTCGAGCTTAATTTCAATCAGGAAACCGTGATCGTCTGGCTCACCGAACTTTTCGGGCTGCTCGCGCTGGTTCTCGCCTGCGTCGGACTTTACGGAGTCACTTCATATTCAGTGGCGCAGCGAACCAACGAAATCGGCATCCGAATGGCGCTCGGAGCCAGCCGCGTAAATGTTCTCCGGTTGATGCTGCGTGGTGCGATGCTCCAACTCGCAATCGGCCTTGCGGTTGGCATCCCGCTGGCGCTTGCGGGCGGGCGGCTGGTTTCAAGCATGCTCTACGGTGTGAAGAGCGACGACCCGTGGATCCTGCTCGTGGCTGCCGTCGTCCTCGCCGCCTGCGCGTTTGCCGCGGCATTTTTCCCGGCGCGGCGGGCGTCGAAAGTCGATCCCATCGTGGCGTTGAGATATGAGTAGCGGCGGGTTTATCCCGCCATTTGCCTGTCGAGTGATTTGCGATTGAGTGATTGGAGAAGAACGAAGCAACAATTATGAATTATGAATGCTGAATTATGAAAGGGACCGGACCACAGGAAACGCCGGTGCGCCTGGTTCCTTCCATCATTCATAATTCAGAACTCATGATTTCGAAGGTTTGCCGAGGAGGAACCAATGGAAGAGAACGGAATGAGTCTGATCAAGCTGGAAAGTGTCAATAAGGTTTTCTTTACGGAGGAGCTGGAAACGCACGCGCTATCCGGCGTCCATCTGGATATTCACAAGGGAGAATACGTTTCGATTGCCGGGCCTTCTGGCTGCGGCAAGTCAACGCTGCTCTCGCTGATTGGCCTGCTCGACACTCCCACCGATGGCAAGTACTGGCTGAACGGCAAGGCGGTGGAAGAACTCGGCCTTGGTGAGCGTTCGCGCATCCGCAATCGCGAGGTGGGCTTTATTTTTCAGAGCTTCAACCTGATCGGCGACCTCAACGTTTTTGAAAACGTTGAGCTGCCGCTCACCTACCGCGGCATGCCTTCGACGGAGCGTAAACAGCGTGTGCAGGAGGCGCTTGAGCGTGTCGGCATGGCCCACCGGGTGAAGCACTATCCCTCGCAGCTTTCCGGCGGCCAGCAGCAGCGCGTGGCGGTGGCGCGGGCGCTGGTGGGCGATCCGGCCGTCCTGCTGGCTGACGAGCCGACCGGCAACCTGGATTCGAAAAACGGCGAGGCGGTGATGGACCTGCTGGGCGA
>DATLWV010000343.1:0-11563 GCA_035576145.1 Terriglobia bacterium | reverse complement strand
AACGGAATACATCTTTGTCGACCTGCGTGACAAAGCCCACCTGATCGTCTGGGCCATTCTGGCCGGGGCTCTATGGGCCGTGGCCAACACCCTTACCGTGTTCGCCATCCGCGACGTGGGGCTTTCCATCGCTTTCCCGCTGTGGAACACCAACAGCCTGGTGGGCCTGTTCTGGGGCTGGTTCTTCTTTCGGGAATTGCGCGGAGCGGGGAAGAAGGCGCAGGCAAAAGTTCTGGGTGGGGCCATCGGGATAGCCGGCGGCGCGGTCATGCTTGCTTATGCTTCGGCCAGCGCTCCGCTCACCGCGGCTGCCCACACTACGGCGGGCATCATGGCGGCGCTTGGCGCGGGTCTCATGTGGGGCACCATGTATATTCCCTACCGCAAGGCCTACCTCAGCGGTATGAACCCGCTCTCGTTTGTCACCGTCTTCACGGTGGGTGAACTCGGAACGGTGGCGGCGCTGGCGCTGGTGTTTCGCGGCGGTCTTCACCCGGTGTTGACGGACCTCGCGGCGGCGCGTCCGGCGCTGTTCTGGCTTTTCCTGGGCGGCTTCTGCTGGGTGCTGGGCGATCTGTTCCAGCAATACGCCGCCAAGTATATCGGCATCGGGCGCGGCATTCCGCTTTCCAACACCAACCAGCTTTGGGGGCTGGCCTGGGGAGCGCTGGTTTTCGGTGAACTTGCAGGCCGCGGTTCGGCGGCACAGGTGATGGTGGTGGCCGGGTCGGTGGTGATGATCCTGGGCGCGCTTGCCATCAGCCGGGCGGAAGCTCCGGCTACCGAACACGCCGCGTGGAGCGAGGCGATTGAACGCGAGTGTGACCGCTACGGCCTCAACCATGATGAGGTCTTCCGCGCGCAGTCGGGCGAGGACGTCATGGCTGGCCGTTCGCATGGATGGCGATGGTGGGACATCGCCATCGTCGCCGCAGCCGTCGGCATTTTTGTCTGGCTTGCCCATGGAACCACCCGCCCTCCCATCGAGATGCATCCCGCCTGGATTGTCGTCCTGCTGGCCGCCACACTTGGCCTGCTCATCGCCGGCGCCGTGCTGCTTTGGAAACGCACCCGGTTTTCATAGGACTGCGGCCTGTTCAGATTGGAGTTTGCATGCTTGCAGGAGGGGATTAACGATTTTGAGCTGACGCTCACGCCTTGTGCTTGCCATTGCCCTGGGAGCGGCGCATCGATTGGAGGAAAGACTTGAGCTCAGCGCGCAGTTCTGCTCGCTCGACTTCGGCCCGGTCCAATCGTGCTTCGGCCTTTGCCATGCGGCGCTCAGCGGCTTTAATGGTGCGGTCGGCAAAGCGTTCCAGGCGGTCCATGCGGCGGTTGGAGGCTGCAAGTCGCTTGTCGACTTCGGCCATCCGTCCTTTGGAAGCCTCTGCCTCAGCCTCCATCCTCGCCTCAAACTTAGCCTGCTGCTCCACGATGAAGCTCATCGTATTTTCAATCCGCTGCCATTCATGTTCCGTCAAGTTTCGCTCCCGGCCTGTCCCAGCCCTCGTTCGGAAATTCTAGTTGCAAGCTAACATGCAGGCTTCCGCCCGTCAACTGAGGATGTGGCAGGAGCTTGCTTTGATGAGGAGATAGATTTCAACGCCGGGAGCGAGTTCCAGCGCATGTTCGGCTTGCGGGGTGATGCGCACCTTGAGATCGACGCCGCAGTCGGCCACCAGTTCGATGCTCTCTCCGTCGCGCAGCAAATGCCGGACGTTCCCGGCCAGAAGGTTCCGCGCGCTGGTGCGGCTGACGCGTTCCCGGGAAATGATGATGTCTTCGGCGCGGATGCCGAGCGTGACGCGGCTGCCCTCAGCAAGGTGGCTGTAGGGAATGACCATCCTGCACGCGCCGAGCTCGACGATGCTGATGCCCTCTTCGGGCTGATGCCCGGCAACTCGGCCCACCAGAACATTTTCCGTTCCCACCACGCGGGCCGCTGGAACGTTCAGCGGCGCATTGAAAACCTCCAACGGCTTGCCTTCCTGGACAATGCTGCCTTCTGCCATCACCAGCAGCGAATCGCCGATGCGGACCGCATCCGCCGGGCTGTGCGTGACGTAGAGAAAAGGAATGGCGGTCTTCCGTTGCACCTCGACGATTTCATCCAGCAGGCGCGAGCGCGTCGTGACGTCAACCGCCGAAAGTGGTTCGTCCAGTAACAGAATGGCAGGGTCTGAAGCCAGGGCGCGGGCCAGCGCCACGCGTTGCTGCTCGCCGCCTGAAAGTTCGGCAGGACGGCGGCCAGCGGCGTAATCCACGCCAACCAGCTTGAGCAGGTCGTCAACGTGCTGCCGCCGGTGTTGGTCGTGCCGGGCCTTGGCTCCGTAGGCGACGTTTTCTGTCGCGGTCAGGTGCGGAAACAGCAGGTAGTCCTGAAATACGAACCCCACGCGGCGCTTCTGCATGGCGAGATTTACGCGGGCGACGGAATCAAAATAGACTGCATCGCCCAGCGAAATTCTCCCCTCGTCCGGGGTCACCATTCCTGCAATCGAGCGCAGTGTGGTCGTTTTGCCCGATCCCGACGCGCCAAACAGCACCGTGATGCCCTGGTTGGCCGTGAAGGCGGCATCAAGCGCGAAGCTGGCACGGCCGTTTGAGGCAAACTGCTTTTTGATGGCGACGTTCAACATGGTCTATGCCGCCTTTGGCGGCCGACTCAGAACATTGGTCAGGTAGATCACCGCAATCGAGGTCAGCGTGAGGATCACTGCCATGAGCTGGGCTTTCTGGTCCTCGCCCGAAATAAACGCTTCGTAAATGGCCAGTGGCATGGTCTGAGTTTTGCCGCGAATGTTTCCCGCCAGCATCAGCGTGGCGCCGAATTCTCCCAGCGCCCGCGCAAAGCTGAGGACCACTCCCGCCAGAATGCCGCGCGAAGCCAGCGGCAGGGTGACGCGAAAAAAGGTTTCCAACTCGCTTTTGCCCAGGCTGAAGCTGACCAGCTCATAACGCCGGTCTATGGATTCGAGCGCCGCGCGCGCCGACTTCACCATCAGCGGCAGCGCCATCACCCCGGCGGCAATAGCCGCCGCCTCCCATGTAAAGGCCACGGTCCAGCCTGTTAGCGCAAAGAGATATTTCCCCAGCAGGCCCTGCCGGCCGAGCACAAGAATCAGATAGTAGCCGGTCACCGTGGGCGGCAGCACCATGGGCAGGGTTACCAGTGAATCCAGCGCTTCCTTGCCGCGGAATTCGCGCCGCGCCAGAACGAACGCCAGCGCCGTGCCTGCCAGCGTGACGGCCACCGTCGCCACGCTTACCACCAGCAGCGATAATTTGAAAGCCGACCAGGTCATGGGCTCTTCACCGGGAGGAATCCGAATTTTTGAAGCTCGCGCTGCCCATCCGGTCCCAGCACGAAACGAACGAACTCGCGCGCCGCCCCCTGGTGCGGGCTCCCGTTGATCTTCGCGATGGGATAGAGGATCGGGCCATAAGTCCCGTCCGGGGCGCGCGCCGCCACCTGCACCCTGCCATGCGCAATGGCCACGTCGGTGGAGTAAACAATGCCCGCGCTCACTTCGCCGCGCTCCACGTACTCCAGCACCTGCCGGACGTTTTCCGCAAAGATCAGGCGGGGCTGAAGCTGTTCCCACAAATGCGCGGTGACCAGCAACTGATGCGCGTACATCCCTGCAGGCACCGTTTTGGGATTTCCGATGGAAATTCTTTTTACTCCAGGCCGCGCCAGGTCGCCGACAGCATTTAAATCAAGTTTTGACCCGGCGGGCAGCACAATCGCAAGCGAGTTGCGCGCGAAATCGGCACGCGTGGCAATTTCCACCATGCCCTTTGATTGCAGGTCGTCCATCTCACGCTGGCCTGCGCTGGCAAAGACATCAATGGGCGCGCCGGCTTCAATCTGCCGCATCAATTCCCCGGAAGCGCCAAAGCTGTAATTCACCTTATCGCCGGTGCGTTCCTGGTATAGCTGTGCCAGCGACAGGAATGCGTCTTTCAGGCTGATGGCTGCGGCAACGGTGATTTGTCCCTCTTCGCTTCCGGTGGAACCCTGACGGCTGCAAGAAAAGCTCACGCACACAAGCGCCAGTGCAAGCAGGGCGACGAACTTCCTTGAGTAAATGACTATTGATTTCATCTTGAATCCGAGCCGGTTGCCGCCGCGCGGGTGAGCGCTCAGGAAGTTTTCCAGTTGGGGCGGATGATCATCACTTCCGTGGCCTTGATTAGCGCCGCTGCCGTGTCGCCCACTTTCAGTTTCAGGTCGAGGCAGGCGTCGCGGGTGATGACGGAGGTGACGATCTGCCCGCCCACGTCGAGAGAAACCTTGGTGAGCAGGCCGATGGTCTTGAGCCCCACAATCCGTCCCACCAGCTGGTTTCTGCCGCTGATGAATTCCTGCAGGCCTGTTCCCGTTTCCGGCCGCGCTTTGGGAAGCTGAGGCTTGGAGTGCTGCGCTGGCTGCGCGTGGCGACCCTGCTGGAACAGCAGGCGGTCAATTTCCGACTGCGCAATGCGATGGTGCCCGCCCACGGTCTTCACGGTGCGGAGTTTGCCGCGGTAGATCCACTGCTTCACGGTGGGATAGCTCACGCCCAGCCGCTGTGCCGCTTCGCGAACGCCCAGATAGTCCATATCTCGAATTATCCGCCTCTATATGATTTCAGATAGCCAATATAGACGAATCTATATTATTGATCAAGCGTGGATTGGAAAAGGAGGGCAGTTTGTTGGGGGTAGAGCACACATTCCACATCCTGGAATGTATGCGCCGCAAGCATTGCAAACACTGCGAGCGTGCTCCAAATGCGGTTGAACAAGCCCCGTCATGCTGAGCGAAGCGAAGCATCTGCTGTTCATTCATCAAACCAACTAAAGCAGATCCTTCGCTGCACTCAGGATGACACGATTGGAGCGAACTGCACGGCTATTCTGCCGGCCCCGGCGGATAGGCTGGCAAATCCGGCGGCCGAGGCGGCAGCTTTTTCGGATTCTCCTGGATTTCCTTCATCAGGATCTGAATGGCCCGCTCCAGTTGCGGGTCCTGGCCCTTCACAACCAGGTCGGGACGGTTGTCCAGTTCGATATCGGGCGCCACGCCGTGGTTCTCGACAATCCAATGGCTGTTGAGCCCGTAGAGCGAGAATTCCGGCCGCGTGAAATATCCGCCGTCGATTTCCGGAATATAGCCGCGGATGCCGCGCACGCCGCCCCAGGTTCGCTTTCCGATCACCGGGCCCAGTTTGTATTTCTTAAAGAAGTAGGTAAAGAAATCGCCGTCGGAGGCGCTGTATTCGTTACTCAAGTCAACCATGTAACCGTGGAAAACGTTCTCGGGAATGGTGTTGCTCTCAAAGTTGCGGGCTGATTCCATAGCTGCCAGAATCCGGCGCAGATGCTCCAGGATGATCTGGTCCACAAATCCGCCGCCGTTATATCGCACGTCAAAGATGAGGCCCTGTTTGCGGATCTGCGGGAAGTACTGCCGCACAAATTCGTTCAGACCCACGTCTTCCATGTCGGGAAGGTAAACGTAGCCCACCTTGCCGCCGGTTGCCTTGTCCACCTTCTCGCGATTGGTTTCAATCCAGTTCAACTCGCGCAGCCGGAACTCACTGCTGATGGGCTTCACCATCACGTCCCAGGAGCCATCGGTCGAAGGCTTGCTGTTAACCGTGAGGGTAACGTCCTGGTCCGCGGTGTTCATGAACGGCTTATAAGGATTTTCAGGCAGCCGCAAGGGCTTGCCGTTCACGGCCAGCAGGTAATCGCCTTCCTTCACCTTCACGCCGGGTTCGGTGAGCGGCGAACGGACGGCCGGGTCCCAGTTCTGCCCGGGATAGATCTTCTTGAAACGATAGAAACCGCTTGAGGCATCCGCCTCAAAATCCACGCCCAGCAGGCCGACGTTAACGGGATGAAGATCAGGGTAGTCGCCACCGCCCGCGTAAGTGTGTGAGTTTGCCAGCTCGCCGATCATTTCGCCGATGATGTAATTCAGGTCAAAGCGGTTGGCCACGTAAGGCAGCAGCGCCGCGTACTTGTCTCTCACCTTGGCCCAGTCAACGCCGTTCATCGACTTTTCAAAAAAGTAGTCGCGTTCCTGCCGCCAGACATCGTCGAAGATCTCCTTCCATTCCGCCGGCGGGTCAACGTCCATCTGCATCGAGGCGAGGTCCAGGGCCCCTGCGCCAACCTTCTGCGGTTCTTTTTCCGGCGGCTTGGCGTCAATAATTCCGTATGTCTGCGAACTGCCGCCTTCCTCAAACAGGGCTGCTGCGGCGCCGCCACCGGCGGCTCTGGGCGCCGAATAGAGCAGCTTCTTGCCATCGAAGGAGAGCGTGTAGTTGTTTGCGCCGTCCACCAGCGCGCTGTCTTTGCGCTTTTCCATGTCAAAGACTTGGATGGCCGTTGACTCGCCAGGCAGCGGGCCGCTCAAGCCCATCGTCGGCATGGACACATAAAACACGTTGTCCTTGTTGGCCTGAAGGTTCCTGTAATTGCCAGGCGGAACGGGCAGGCCCACCACGCGGCCCTCAATCCCTGCGACGTCGATCTTGAAGTTCTTCAGTGCTTCTTCCTCAGCCTTCTCTTTCTTCTTGGCCTCCGCTTCCGATTCTTCGGCCGACTTGGGTTTGCCTACCGCGGCTTCGTCGCTGCGGGGAGCGAAAGGCGAGGGCAGATCGGCGCGCAAAGTGACGGCAAAAATGCCCGTCGCCTTGGGATTGGAGAATTCGATATCGTAGACGCCCAGCACTTCGTTGTAAGTGCGGTTGGAGAGGAAGTAGAGATACTTGCCGCCGGGATCGAACGCCGGGTTCGCGCTCTCGGTAAAGCTCGAGGTCACGGGAGCGATTTTCTTGTCCACCAGTGAATAGAGATAGATGGCATTGTTCTGGTTGATGTCGGCTTTGGCATAGGCCACCCACTTACTGTCCGGCGACCAGACGTAATCCGTAAGGTCGGCGTACTTGCCCTGGTCGATCAGGACGGGTTTCTTGTCCTTGATGTCCACGTAGTACAGGTGCAAGGTGGAATCGGCATAGAGCAGCTTGGTGCTGTCAGGCGACCAGACGGCTGGCAGCAGAAACACCTTGTTGTCGGCGGTGATCTGGGCTTCCTCGCCCGACTGCTTCTGCGGCCGGATGTAGAGCTGGTTCTCTCCCGTGCGGTCGGAGATGTAAGCCACCCACTGGCCGTCGGGCGACCACGCGGCGTCCCTCTCCTGGATGCCCGGCGTCTGGGTCAGGTTGCGAATGCTGCCGTGCTCGGCGGGGACGGTGAAAACGTCGCCGCGCGCCGTAAACAGCGCTCGCTTGGCGTCGGGAGAAAGATCGAAGCTGGTGATCAGCTTGGCGACGTTGGCCCAGTGCCGGCGCATCTGGTCGCGGTCGCCGGGCAGGGTGACCGTCATCTTCCGGGCCTTGTGGCTTTTCAGGTCGAAAATGTAGAGATAGCCGCCGTTCTCAAAGATGATGGAATCCGGCCCCAGGCTTGGCCACATCACGTCGAAGTCAGTGTAGTGCGTAAGCTGGGTGACTTTCTTGCTGCCGAGGTCAAGGCTGTAAAGGTTCAGGTGCTTGTCGGGGCTGCGGTCAGAGGTGAAGTAAATGGTGTTGCCGTGCCACATGGGGAAGGTGTCGGTCCCCGGATAATTCGTGAGTTGCTCAATGGTGTTGCCTTTCAGGTCGTAAAGCCACAGGTCCTGTGCCATGCCGCCCGTGTAGCGCTTCCAGGTGCGGAAGTTGCGGAAGATGCGGTTGTAGACAATTTTGTTTCCGTCGGGCGAGAAGGTGGTCAAGCCGCCCTTCGGTAGCGGGAACTTTTCTGGAAGTCCGCCATCAATGCTGATTGTGTATAGCTGCCCGAACCAGGTGTTGAAAGTGGAGCGGCGCGAGAGGAACAGGATGCGCTTGCTGTCGGGATACCAGCTGATCACCTCGTTGTTCGGGCCCATGCGCTCCGGCATGCTGGCAACGTCGGGCAGATAGGTCAACTGTCGCGGCTGGCCACCCTCGCTCGGCATCACGTAGACGTTGAAGTTGCCGTCGTATTGCGCAGTGAAAGCGATCCACTTGCCGTCGGGAGAAAACTTGGGGAAAAGTTCCAGGCCCGGACTCGTTGTGATCCTCCTTGCTTCTACTCCGGAAGTTGAGGCGAGCCACAGGTCGCCCGCATAACTGAAGACAACTTGATCTTTATAAATATCAGGAAAACGCATCAGCCGGCCTTCAGGCAACTGCTGCCCGAAACAGACCGAAGTGAATCCAAGGAGTGCGACAACAACAAAAGAGCGTAGGAGACGCATTAAACTTCCCTCCACATCATTATGATTCCGCCGTTTGGTAGACACGGAGCGCAAATTCCCGACCGCGAGCATTCTGCTTATCGAAGAGCCTGGCAAAACAGAGCCCGAAATCGACAGACTCAGCGCCGGACACTGCCAAAAACGCAAGCCACCATTGTAATCCCGAACCGTAACAAAAGAGTAATTAGATACGGAAGGAAGGAGAAACTAGTCTCGGGAGCCGTATGCCCTCGCCGAAGAAGAATCGGGAATTCGAAAACCCGCCAGTTCGCAAAAGAGTGGCTGGCGGCGCCTGCGCCTCCGCCGCGCCATTGGGTGACTTAAGGACAGCCGCGGAAGTCGAACCTTATTGCGACCGTATGGGTGCGGGCTTCCTGGGTTATCGTTGTGTCTTCCCTGGACGAAGCATCGGCGGGCAGAATGGCTTTGTTTTGCTTGTAGAAGTCCTCGACAAGTTTGTTGCTGAAAACCATGCCAGGTTTGATTTCCAGTTTCAGATCGTGGGTTGGAGATTGATCATAGATGAGACCAAGAATCTGGACGCTCCCCACCCTGAACTGATGCCCTTCCTCCAATTGCATCACCACAGAGATAGCCTGGCGGGCATCGTCAATGTGAACGTCCGGCGTGGAGACAAAGTTGATATATCCATGCGCGTTGTATAGTTTCGTCAGGGTATCTATTCCTTCGCGGATTTTGGAAAGATCAAAAAGGCCTTCATTCCGAAGGGGGACCAGTTTGCGCAATTCCTCGATCGGAAACACGCTGGCATGGGCAAACTGAATTTGGCCGAGGCGATATTGAGGACCTTCGGTGACGTAAAAAGTCACGGAAGCCTGCTCCCCCGACGGGTTACTTCTAAGCGTAAGTGGTTGTGGCCGCACTGCCGCTTTGAAGTAGCCGTAATCCTGCATCGCTTGCTTCACATCTTCGGCGATGTAAACGGGCCAATCGGAGTCAACCTCAAAGAGGGCTTCCTCCGCACGGCTCGTTACTCGTGCCTTGGCGCTTTCCGGCAAGCCATCCGCTCCAATGAAACTCACGCTCACCACGTGCACTTTCGGGCGCCGAGGCGCCGTTTCCGCCTCCATCTCTTTGATTTCGTCCGCCAGGGTAGGGTATGGCAGGCAGCCTTTCAGCCTTCGCGGCATTTGGGCATGAATGAGAGAAGCGGAAAGCCCCGCGCAGGTGGCGCCTAGTAGGGCCAACAAGAGTGTCATCCTCCGGTCCATACCTGGAATTCTAGATTCACGTGGACTGGATGGCAACGCTGCGGTTGTTCGTCCGGCCAGGAAACCCATGAGCCCTCCCGCTGATCTGCCTGAAGAGGTCCAGAAAACCTTTCCAAGAAGATAAAACGGCGAAGAGGAAGTTGGTAATCAAAGTCTACTTAAATAGCCTAGTCTTCAATTCCGCGCTTAACCCGATATTCACCACTGAACAAGCAGACGAAGACGAACGGAAATGTGAAATTTATCACACTATAAGACCCGGATCGGACTCTTCATCACCGGCGAAGAATGGGGCCGTTCGGGACTGGCCGGGGGACGATCCCGGTCGGACACCCTGTGGAAATCTTTCAGTCCGCGCAACCTGATTGTTGCAAATGATGACTTTTGCGGTAATATGGCACGGTCATCTCAAATTTGAACTTTTATCCCGTGGAAGGAGCATCAATGGGAAAGACATGGACTCGCCGGACCTTTCTGGGTGCCACAATGGCGGCCTGGCCGAGTGTGGCATACTTAAAGGCTGCGGCGGCCTCGAAAGCTATGGGCTGGAAACTGGGAATCATCACTGACGAAATCACCGAGAACTTTGAAGAGGCGCTGGACTTTATCTCGCACTACGATCTCGGCTATTGCGAGCTGCGCGAAATGTGGCAGAAGAACATTATGAACATGTCGCAGGCGGAACTGGACCGGGCCAAAGCCCTGGTGGAGAAGCACCACCTGAAGGTTACCAACATCGGCTCGCCCGTCTTCAAGTACAACCTGCCTCAAATGCCTGCGCGCAAGGAGAAACGGGATACCTTCCGGGCCGACTTCACGGAGCAGGACTCGGACCACCTGCTTCACCAGTCGTTCAAGCTGGCTAGGCTTTTCGGAACGAGTAAGGTGCGCATTTTCAGCTACTGGCGCGTGGCAGAGCCTGAAAAGGCCTATCCGTATGTGCGCGACCGTCTGGCCAAGGCAGCCAAGCTGGCGGGCGAGAATGACATCGTCCTGATACTCGAAAACGAGCATGAGTGTAACATCGGGACGGGCGAAGAACTGGGCAAGCTTCTGCGCGAGGTCAATTCGCCCTACCTGCGCGGCAACTGGGACCCGGGCAATGCCGCTATGCTGAAGGAGATTCCTTACCCCAACGGGTACAATCATGTGAAGGGATTGTTTCCGCACATGCACATTAAGGACGTCAAGAAAGGCCCCAACGACAAGCTGCGTTGGGCGCCCGTCGGCGGAGGCTTTATCGACTGGAAAGGACAATTTGAAGCTCTACGCCGCGACAAATATCAGGGTGACATGTCGCTTGAAACCCACTACCGGCGTCCCGACGGAAACAAGGTGGAGAGCACTCGCGAATCCCTGATGGGCCTGTTTAAGGTGATCAAGGAAACGGCCTGACCGGCTTTTCCGTCCGGCAAAACCCGGCGGCATCCGGAGAGGCAGAGAATAACGGAGCGGCCCCGTCGATCGTGGTTCCCGGGAGGGGACCGTCAATTGTTGGCGAGAGATGACGGGGGAGTCAGGGGTTGCTTCAGTCTGCGTGAAACCGCGACAAAGTGGACATGTTCTCATCGCGCACAGACTGGCATCTGGCACCGAACCGCCTGACCCGGCAGCTCGAGGAGCGCCGAGGGCAGCGCCTGCCTGTCCTCGACCTTACCGAATCCAATCCCACGCGATGCGGTTTTGCGCCGGAACCGGAAGTCCTTAAAACGCTTCAGGACCCGCGCTCCCTCACCTATGAACCGGACCCACATGGTTTGCTGTGCGCGCGCCAGGCGGTTTGCGAATATTACGCAGCTCGCGGCGCCAGTGTAACGCCCCAACAGGTTTTCCTGACTACCAGCACCAGCGAAGCCTACACCTACGCCTTTCGTCTGCTGGCTGACCCGGGCGACAAGGTCCTCGTCCCGCAGCCAAGTTATCCCCTCTTTGATTTCCTCGCTGGCATCAATGACCTTGAGGTTGTTTCGTACCCGCTGCGTTACACCCACGACTGGCGTATTGACCTTGAGGGCGTGCGTGACCGCTGGGCGCGAGGGGCCAAGGCCGTGAT
>DATLWV010000342.1:0-15089 GCA_035576145.1 Terriglobia bacterium | reverse complement strand
GCGCACGCCGGTGTTTCGGTCTGAGCGCTGCTGCCGCTGCTTTGTGGATGCGCTGGCCGATGTCCGGAAGGCTACCGGCTTCCTGCTGGTCGGCTGGGTGCTCATGCCGGAACACTTCCATGTGCTGCTGAAGCCAGAGTCGGCTGAGGCCACCAGCCGGATAGTGCAGCGACTCAAAATCCGCACCGCCATGCAAATCCTCAAACACCTGCGCGAAAATCAGGACAGGGCATGGTGCCGAACGATGCTGGCCCGCCTGGCGCTGCCGCCGACGGTTCATGATGAATCGCACCACCGCGTGTGGCAGAGACGGTTCTATCCCTATGGCATCTACAGCGAGAAGAAACAATTGGAAAAACTGGATTACATGCACAACAATCCGGTGACGCGACGGCTGGTCAGCTCGCCCGGTGAATGGTCGTGGTCAAGCTGGCGGTTTTATTTTCTCAATGACACTTCTCTGATCACAATGGATAGGGGGGAATGAGAGAAAAACAAATGCCTCTCGCTTCGCGAAACCGCAGATACTACAAGGCGAGCATCTGCGCCAGCCGCGCAGGGTCTCCGGACGACTTCAATATAGCAGGCGCCATTACAGCGGGTACGCCTATGACAACCTGTTCGCCCACTAACACCGGGCCGTGTGGAGTGACGACCAATTCGGACGGGCAGATTCTCTTTGACCATAAGAGCATGTGTAGCGTCCTTTGCATCTCGGGCTCTACCTGCATTGTCCCGAGCCCGACCAAGACCAGCATGGTGCTTCAGACATGGCACGAGAACGGACATCCGCTCGCTGTGGTGCAGGATACCTTTCACTGCAATACGGTTCTCGCAAATGGTCAGTGAGGTGAACCCATGTTGAAAAGTATTCTCTTGGCGCTTATTGCTGTCAGCTCTTTCTCCCCCTGCTTGCCATCACAGAGGCCTCCAACGCTTCAAGAGAAGTTGGCGAGGGTGGTTGCGACTTACGCTCTCTCGGAGAACAACTTCCCGACAGCCCTCGCGAAAGTGGCGCAAGATTTTTCGGTCCCATTGGGTATCGAGTGGGTCAAGCTCCCCAGCGATCCGAAGGAGGTCAAGCTCGCCTGGAGAAAGGCCACTGTCCGAGAAATTCTTCAGTCAGTCGTCCGTGCTCGGCCTGGATATGAGATGAAGGTTGGCAACGGAATTGTTCACGTCCTTTATGCGAACGCCGAATCAGACAAAAAGAACTTTCTCAACATTCGCGTTCGAAATTTTCGGTCCGCTGACGAGTACGTTGCCTTCTCGAAGCAAAGGCTCCACGACATCGTGAGAAGTACAATTTCCTTACCCGTGCCACACGCGGGCGGAAACCTCCCTTCGGAATTCCGGGAGGTTGTTGTGAGCGGCGGGGAGCACAAAGCCACGTTCGAAATCCAGAATGGGACGGTTCGAGACGTGATGGACAAGATGGCCCTTGCTACCGACGGCAAAATCTGGATTGTGACCTTCGATGAGAAGGCGGGACTGACCTCTACGGGATACCGCCGGACAATCTATTCTCTGTGGAACACTTCTGCCACCCTGCCTGATCAGTACCAGCCAGGTTGGGACATCATATTTAATCGAGGGACTGTCAGGGGCATTGGGCTTCCCCCACAGCCGAAGGCGAGCCCGCGGGTACAATAACAATCAATTTTTCCGAGCTGGGGCAGATCAGCACCAATAATTGGGCCGGCAGAAAAGCAGATTCTTCGGCCCAAAGACGGCGTCAGAATGGCGGATGTGTCGCGCCTTCAGCTCTGTGTTGCTTTCTTGAGGAAATAGCGGTGCACCGTTTCGTCGGTGGTCAGTTCCGGGTGGAAGGTGGCTGCCAGCAGGTTGCCTTGCTCCACCAGAACAGGCAATTCTCCTGTACGGCCCAGAATCTTAACACCCTTGCCAACGCGGCGGATGATGGGGGCGCGGATAAAAACCATCTCCACCGGATGGTCGGAGATTTCTGGACACTCGCCTTGCTGGACGGAACTGTCAACCTGCCGCCCGTAGGCGTTGCGCTCAATGGAAATATCAATCAGGCCCAGGCGTTCCTGTTCCGGGTTCAGAACTTCAGTGGCCATCAGGATCGCACCGGCGCAAGTCCCGAAGACGGGCTTGTTCTCTTTCGCGAAACGCTTGATGGCTTCGCCAATCTTTCGTTCGTCCAGGAACTTGAGCATGGTGGTGGTCTCACCGCCGGGAAGAATGAGCGCGTCGATTTCAGCAAAATCTTCCGCGTGCTTTACAAACTTCCAGGGCACACCGATCCGGTCGAGCATTTTGGCGTGCATGGCAAAATCGCCCTGGACGGCGAGAATACCAATCGTTTGCTGTTCCTTGCTTACCATAGCGTCGGCACCGGGCTTTCGGCCCGGAGCACAGGACTTACCCTCCCAGTAGATTTCTGATGACAAAACCGATATTCGCCGGCCTCTCGGCCAGCCGCCGCATGTACCACGGGAACCAGAACGTCCCGTAGGAGATCAGCACTCCGGACCGCCACCCGTCCCGCGCCAGCCGTAGCTGCTCCGCGCGCTGGATGCCGTACAACATTACAAACTGAAAATCCGCCGCCGTCAGGTTTTCGGCACGCGCCAGCCGTTCCACGCGGTGGATCAGCGCAAGGTCGTGTGTGGCGATCACGGTGCGAACGCCGATGTTGCGCGCCTCCTTGCTCAGTAGCTTGGTGGCCAGGGCGAAGTAATTTTCATCCACATCCTTTTTACGTGGGAAGGCCACCTTGGCCGATTCAAGATACGCGCCCTTCACCAACCGTATGGCCGGTCCCATCGGGAGCAGGGAAGCCAGGTCGTCGGCCGTGCGGTAAAGGTAAGCCTGCAGGCAGACCCCGACGTTGGCATATGCCCGGCGAAGGTTACGGTACAAATCAAGCGTGGCATCCACGTAAGGGCTCGATTCCATGTCAATCCAGACAATGGAGGCCGGGCCGGCTGCCTGAATAAGCTTCTCGACATTGGCCTGGCAAAGTTCATGGCTGAGGTCGAGCCCCAGGTGCGTCAACTTCACGGAAAACTCAGAACCGAGACCCGCTGCCCGTGCCTGCACAAGAGCATCCAGATAATGGCTGGTTACGGACGCGGCCTCTTCGGCGGTTGAAACGTTTTCGCCAAGATGCGTGAGCACCGTATCCAGACCCTGGCCTTCAAGGGTGCGCGCGGCGGCGAGTACGTCCGCTATCTGTTCACCGGGCATGAAACGCGACACGCTGCGGCGGACAAACCTGTAACGGGCCGCACGCTCGCGCAACCAGTTGTTTCGAGAAGCCCAGAGCAAGGCCCCTCGCATCATTCCTGGCATGGGCTCAGACTCTCAGGATGAAGCATTGCCGCCAGCTACGCCACGGGAAACGCTTCGGCGCGACCCGCACCTAGCCGCGGCAGCACCTGCGGTTACTGGACGAGCTTTGCTTTCAGATTGATGGTGGTGGCGGCCAGCGCTTTCGACACAGGGCAGCCCTTCTTGGCGGCCTCCGCCAGTTCCTGGAATTTTGCTTCGTCGATGCCGTCAATCTTCGCTTCGGTTTCAAGGTCGATGCTGGTGATGGCAAATCCGGCTTCCACTTTGTCAAAGTGGACCGACGCCGTGGTGTGGACGCTCCTGGGCGTAAAGCCGGTCTTGCCCACTGTCGCCGAGAAAGCCATGGAGAAGCATCCTGCATGCGCAGCTGCAATCAACTCCTCGGGATTCGTGCCTTCGCCGTTTTCCATGCGCGACTTGAAAGTGAACGGGCCGTCATAAGAACCCGTGGCCATTTTCATGCGGCCGTTTCCCTCAAGAAGTGTTCCGTTCCATTGTGCCTCAGCCTTGCGTACTGGCATGCTTCCTCCTTTTGTCGGATGAATTCAAGATCAGTGGTGCTGCAAAAAGCTCGTGCGGTCGTCCCCGTTAGCCTTGTACAGAAAACCCGCGACTGAACAACCAGCCGGAGACGAAGCCTGGCGGCCGTAAGTGCCTTTATTTCCAACCCATGCGCTCGCGCAGCGACGTAATGTGCCCCACGTGGTGCCGCCCGTGCCAGGCATAAAGGCTCAAGTAGTGGTCAAGCAGAACAACGCCCATTTCCGGGTGGTTCATCTTGCGCGCAAAGTCGGCGGCGCTCATTGACCGCAGAAGTGTGACGAACCGCTTGTGCACCGAGTCCACCAGATTAAGTGATACGACAACGGGCATCGTCTTTCCATCAGCCAACTCCGCCCATCGTCCCTGGTCGTAAGTCTTGATGGTGGGTTGCTCCTCAGTCATCGCCAGCTTGAAGCGGACCAGAGCATTCATATGACTGTCCGCCACATGATGCACAACCTGCCGGACCGTCCACCCACCCTCGCGATACGGTGTGTCGAGTTGCTGTTCCGAAAGCCCCGTCACCGCTGACCACAAAGCCGCCGGCGCTTCCTCAATCTGCTGGATGAACGCCTGCCGGTCCGCCTCGGAGATTTTCGCAGGCGGCTGAAATTTGCCGATTGGATATCGAGGATCGCTCATACGGAGATGCACCCGCCTTTCGAAAACTCAGGACTTCCTACCAACCTCTAGTTTGCAGCAACTCTTTGGGGTCCATTTTGGCGACATCGAGTCCGCGCATCGCCTCGCCCAGTTCTTCCGAGCACTCGGCCACGATGGCGGGTTCGTTGTAGTGCGTAGTGGCGCGCACGATAGCCTTGGCGCGCTTGGCTGGATCGGAGGATTTGAAAATCCCCGAACCCACAAACACTGCTTCCGCGCCCAGTTGCATCACCAGCGAAGCGTCGGCGGGAGTAGCAATTCCACCGGCGGAGAAGTTGGGCACCGGCAGTTTGCCGTTCTCGGCCACCCACTTCACCAGGTCGAGCGGCGCGCCCAGTTCCTTGGCTTTGGCCATCAGTTCTTCTTCTCGCAGCGTGGTCAGCAGGCGGATCTCGCTGGTAATGGCGCGCATGTGGCGAACGGCTTCCACAATGTTGCCGGAGCCCGCTTCACCCTTGGTGCGAATCATCGCTGCGCCCTCGCCAATCCTGCGCAGAGCCTCGCCCAGGTTGCGGGCGCCACAAACAAACGGGGCCTTGTAAGGCCACTTGTGGATGTGGTGCGCTTCGTCGGCGGGTGTGAGCACCTCGCTCTCATCGATGTAATCCACGCCCACAGATTCCAGCACCTGTGCTTCGGCAAAATGGCCGATCCGCGCCTTGGCCATCACCGGAATCGTGACCGCTTTCATGATCTCTTTGATGATCTTGATCGACGCCATGCGCGCCACGCCGCCCTCTTTGCGGATGTCCGCAGGGACACGCTCCAGCGCCATCACCGAGCACGCGCCGGCGTCTTCTGCAATCTTGGCCTGCTCGGCAGTGGTGACGTCCATAATCACCCCGCCCTTCAGCATCTCGGCCAGGCCGATCTTCAACTTCATTTGCTGGTCATACTCCCACATGACTCCTCCTCCAGAAAAACGCGATCCTGTCAAGAAACCAATGCGGTACTAGCGCCCGCCCAATACCTTATGCGCCAGCGCGTTTCTCGTTTGGAACGCGTGCGGCGAATCGCAGGGAATGGGCCCCAGAAACTCTGTTCGTGTTTCAATTGCCGATGAGGCCGGGCCGATGGCGCCCCGCATACTTCATTATTGGCCGAATAGCTGAAATTGGCAATTAGCAGTGAGACCTTGCTGTCGATTCAGACGTTTTCCACACTGTCACAGCGTGAGGGCCAGTTGGTCGCCGGCGTTCAGAGTGACCTCCGGCGTAAACAAGAATGTAACCTCATCGCCATCCTGCTGGACCTTGTAGGGCAGCGGCTTGTTGCGGATTTTGCCTGTTGATGCGGTCCCGGCAGCCTTTTGAGCTCTGATGGTTACCTTGCCGAATGCCAGCTTGCCTTCGGCGACAGAAAGGTTGAACCGGGTTTTCCCGCCTTGTGTGTGCTGTGAAAAACTTCCCCATGCCGTTCCGGCTGACCAGAACGATGAAAAGTTGTCATGTTGCACTAGTGGCCGGGCTGCAACCGCCTTTTCGATTCCGTTGTAACGGAATCCGCTGAGCGCGAGTAACGGCGCCCAGCTTGACATCGGCCGGGCATAATGATATCCGCACTCCGCCTCGTTCCACGGATTGCGTTTTTCGCCGTCAAAACGCCGGCGAGTGCTTTCCACAATCTGTACGCCCTCTGCAACCAGTCCCATACTGATCATCAATGCGGCTGCTGCGTATTCCGATCCGCTCCAGACCTCGGCAAAATAGGGGAAAGGAATCTGGGGGCGCTCACCGTGCGGGTACTCACACATAATGAGCCCGGCCTCATTGTTCAGCGCGTAAGCCCGTTGCACGCTTGCGTGGTCACCCAGGTTCTGTTTGTAGTTGTATCTCCAGATCGAGCGCAGAGCCTTCTCGACGTTGTCGCGATTCACCAGCAGACCCAACCCGGCAATCAGCGCAAAGTACTGCCCCATCAATTGGTCGCTTAAACAGCCCGTGCCCACCTGGTAAATTGGATGTTCGGTGTCCGCAGTCCCCATGCCGGCCTGCAATCCCTTGGCGATGTCGTCTTTGGCAATGGAGCCGACTTTCTGAACGTAGAATTCGCCGTTAAAGAGGTTGGCATCCACCCATGCGCTCCCCTGTCGAAACGTACGCTGGTATTCCGCGGCGGCGGACGCGTCGCCCATCGCACGGGCCATCTCTTCGCCCGCTCGCAGGGCGGCCAGGTACCACATTCCGCAGAAAGGGTTGGGACCGATAAATTCAATGTCGTAGGTGTTGTGCTGGATGCCTTCCATCACTCCGTCACGATTGGCGTCCCATCCGCCCTTGATCCACGCAAACTCGAGCGCGCGTTTTACGCCCGGCCACTGGCGTCGCAGCCATTCCGTGTCGCCGGAAAGCTTCCAGTCGAGAAAGGCTTTGACGATGCACGCCATCTGGCCGTCGGCGGCTGCTGTGCCGAAATGATCAATCCCGAATGGAAGTAATTCGCGAAAGTCCATCAGTCCCTGCGCGTCTGTGGAATAGCCAAACTGCTGCTCGCGCAATGACTGTGACAGGGCGGGGAAGACGTGCGCTATGGCGGGTTCATAGGCGTAAACGTGCGTGCAACTGCCAAAGCAGCATCCCGAGTTGTCAACGCAGCCTTCAAACCCGTGGAAGGCGCCGTCGCTGGTCCTGAAAGTTGTGGGCGTCGCCAGCGTCGATAGGTTAGCCAGAGCGGCGTCCTTCACCGCGCCCGGCAGCGTGGTGTTTCGAACCACTTCGAGAAACTTGTGCATGCGCTCTTCGAGACCGGAGAGATTCTTCGCCGCGTATTCCGCCACTTCCCAGGCGTCCTTGAAGCGCGTGCAGTAGTAATTCCCGATCAGGTCGTTCTCATGGCCTTTCGGGGCTGACCACCCGCATCGCTTCGGCGTACGGTTAGGGAAGTACCAGGTCAACAGGAATGTGTAGTCGGCGCTGGCGCGGGCGGGAATCTCTTTTTCAAGGCACAGCGCACCCACGGGACCTGGAGACCCCGCCTGGGGCCCGAGCCGTCCGTCACCAGTAAAGTCGTCCCAGAAGAACAACGGGCTATCCCACCAGCGCGAGGTGGGCCAGCCCCGAAGGTGGCTGAGATTTCCCTGGTCTGCGCCCAGCAGCGAGAGGGCGAATGTCCCGGCTTGGGGCTCCGAGGCGCCGAGAAACGGGTTCTTCATGAGCAGGCCCTTCACTCCCGCGCTTTCGCGAAAATCGTTCTGCCTTCCGTGGCCGGGGCTGGAATTGCCGCCGCCATTTTTCTCCATGCCGATGGGATTCTCAATCGACCAGGCGATAGAAACTCTGGCGCTGTTTGCAGCTGGATTGGTAACGCGATATCGCAACACGGCCAGCGGCAGGCCTGATTCGTCCGCGTCGAGTGGAATCAGCGGTGTAAAAGCTTCGAGTGATACCCGCACGGGCAATTCTGCGTCTTCAAAGTCAATGCGGGCCAGCGGGTACTCGCCTGTGAACGTACAAGTTTCAAGGCGCGGCAGGCCGGGCACGTTTTCGGAACCAAGATCGCTGGGGCCGCGCGAATACGGAGGCATAATGCGCGCCTCCAGGACTTTCGCGATGGGTTTCCTGCCGGCTGATTCCACGCGGATGGCCGGGAAAGCGTACTGGGGCGAGCGGCCCTTGTCCGGGCGGTTGAAGATCCACCACTCCTCCAATTGCCCGCGGCCGCCGAGCTTCAGGCACCCCGACGCAACGCCGCCGAGCGGAAAGCCGATCATCTCACGTTGCCGCCCGCGATATACCCTTGGGTAGCGGATGGCTTCGCCTGGGGCTTTCTCCGGGGGAACCAGGGGCGGCGCCCCCGAGCCTGAAACGTCCACTGAATTTGCCGGCAGTGCCAGCGTGCCCACTCCCAGCGTCATTGTCTTCAAAAACTTGCGACGGCCTTTTCCATTTCGGGTATTTCTGGATGACTTCGGCATGGTCCGCGCCCTCCTCTCCGGGAGAGAATCATACCTGTGGTGGGCCTTCGATGCAAAGGCGCGCTTATAAATCCTGCAGGAAGGGATTCGATTCGCGTTCGCGGCCGATGGTGGTGCTGAGGCCGTGGCCGGGGAAGACTGGAGTCTCGTCCGGGAAGGGAAGAAGCTTTTCGTAGATGGAACGAAGCAACTGCTGATGCGAGCCGCCCCAGAGGTCTGCGCGCCCGATGCTGCCCTGGAAAAGCGTATCGCCGGCAAAGATGCGCGCATCGTCGCCCGGGAGGTGGAGCGAAAGGCTGCCTGGCGAGTGCCCCGGCGTGTGAAGAACTACAAGCGAGAGCGAACCCCAGCGCAGGCGGTCGCCTTCCTTCAGGAACTGGTCCACTTCCACCATACCGGGAGTTTCCACGCCCAGCCACGCGGCCTGGGCGGCGAGGTTCTGATAGAGCGGCAGGTCGGCCTGGTGCATCAGCACGGGAGCGCCAGTGGATTCGTGTAATTTCTTCAGCCCGCCAACGTGGTCAATGTGCGCGTGAGTGGCGATGATGTAGCGCACCTGCAGATCGTGGCGAGAGAGAATCTTCTGAACACGCTCGATCTCGTCCCCGGGGTCGATGACGATTGCTTCTTTGGTTGCGTCATCGGCCACCACTGAGCAGTTGCACTCAAGCATGCCGACGGGAAGAATTTCATGGAGCATGGCAGTACACATTTTAGCAGTTAACTGGAGGGCTTATTGGGGATTGTGAGCGTGGTGAATATTTGACGCAACGAAGGCAACTTGCCGGATTGCGCGGCAAAATTTGAGGACTGGTCGACGGAATGAAGCTCGGAACTGTCCGTGCGCTGAATCGAGCGGAAATGAACGAAGCTGGGCACCTCACTGCTGGCGGGGCTGGTCCAGAGCGTGGTCAATCATTTTTTCCACCTGATTCGTCAAGGAGTCGTCCCACCCCACCCAGTGAGCTACAAGGTATCCGTCTTTATCAATCAAAAAGAAATTCGGCACGCCATGGGCGTCAAAGAGACGCGCCATCCTCAGGTTACTGTCCAGGTACTGCGGCCATCTCAACTGATGCTGCTCGATATAGTCGTGCCAGGCGCTCGCGTCCTTGCCCCCGCAGATGCCGAGCATCGTGAAAGGGGCGTTGGCATACTCATTGGCATATTCGTTCATGTGCGGCATGGCTTTCCGGCAATACGGGCACCAGGTTGCCCAAAACATCAACAGAACCACATTGCCCTTCAAGTAGTCCGGCGTGTAAGTCTGGCCGTCGTTGGCCATTATCGAAAAATCGGGAACTTTGGGCGCCCCGTATCCCTGGGAAGCGGTCATCACCGGCCTCGTGCTGGCGGCAAGAAAGATTGCCATCGCGGCGAGCAAACCGAACAATTTCAATCGGCCTATCGGCGGGCGGGGGCCGCTCGACGGATATACGGACACAGATTGCCTCCAGAGATGGGCCTGGCGCTGACACCTCGAGAATGTTTCGAGTTCGTGCTCGCTGGCAGTGTTCATGGTTTACTCCTCAATAAGACGTGGGATAACACGTGCCCAATAACAGACGGCTTGCGGGTACCAGGGACGTAGCTTTCGGTGGCTTCAAGATCAGTCCTCTATCGTCATGGTACTTGACGAAGACGATGGGTGCCCGCATGCTAACGTGGACGTTAACTTCGAGTCAATGGAACGAAAGTTCCACGCGGGTGGCGCAGAAACTGGTCGCGTGGTGCCTCCGATCGGGCACTCATTTCTCGCCATTCCTCTCGCCGTTGTATCATCGGTGGTGAAGATTTTCAGGATAGGCGCTGTTATGAATAACGAACTCGATCGACTTTACTATCGCGAGACCGTGCGAGATTCTGGAGTCGGTGACGAGAAAGTCATCCGCCAGCATAGCGGCATAAGTGTATACGCTCACGTCCGGGTTGCCGTTGAGGGTTTAAGCCGTGGACGAGGGAACGTTTTCTCTTGGAACGCAGGATTGAATATCCCTGCCAAATTCGCGCCCGCCGTGACACGGGGAGTTCAAGACGCAATGAATGTGGGCGTCTTGGCCGGGCTTCAACTGATTGATGTTCACGTATCGATTGAGGACGGAAGCTACCACGAAGTAGATTCAACCAGTGAAGCATTCAGCGAAGCGACTGAGAGGGCAGTTGCGCAAGCACTCCGCCAAGCGCAGCCTCAGTTACTCGAGGCAATCTCTTTAGTGACCATCAGAATCCCTCAGGAGTACGCTGCCATAGTCCAGACAACAGTGGCATCAGATGCCGGGGAAGAGCTGCACTCCGGCATGCCAGCTAAAACCATAACGGTCAAAATACCGACATCAGATGTAGACGGCCTAATGGTTAAGTTGCTCGAAGTCACCGACGGCCAGGCAAAGATCTCAAGCGCGAGCGCTGGATTTCGCCCAGCAAGTGATCCTCCTGACCCTGTGAACCAGTGGGTTGAGCGTAGGTAGTGGAAGTAAGTTGTAACGTGCCCGATGGCGGGTGTGGCGGACATTGGGACACAGATGTGCGCGTTAACCGCAGTCGTGGAAATTGCTAACCCTGCTGGTGTTATAATTCCACGCTTCTGAGCAGTCATAGACACCCCGCAAACTTGTGAGACATTTGATTTGATGGAGACTTGGTAATGGGGAAAATCCGAAGTTTTCTGGGATATGCCGGGCCAGGGATCATTCTGGCCGCAATTCTTGGTTTCGTGGTTCCATCCTTCTGGCTGGGGGCTTCGGCGTCGGCAGCCAGCGGCGAAGAAAGCGGATGGAAATACATCAGCGCGAAGCCGTTGCTGGACGACATCAAGGTTCTGGCTTCCGACAAGTTTGAGGGCCGGGCACCCGCCACAGAGGGAGAGAAGCTCGCGCTGTCTTATCTGCAAAAGAGATTCAGGGAGATCGGCCTCGAGCCCGGCAATCCCTATGGCACTTACCTGCAAAAGGTCCCGATGGTCGGCATCACGGCCAACTCCAGCACGCAACTGGTTTTTACAAAAAGCGGGTCGGCCCAGAAAAACATATTGAGGTACGGCGATGAGTTCGTCGCCTGGACCAAACGAATGGAGCCCACTGTGCAGGTGGATGCTCCGCTCGTCTTTGTCGGCTACGGCGTGGTGGCGCCTGAATACCACTGGGACGACTACAAAGGTGTGGACGTGAAAGGCAAGATACTGGTCATGCTGGTGAACGATCCCGCGGTGCCGGACCCGCACGACCCCTCCAAGCTGGACCCTCGGATGTTCAAGGGCAAGGCCATGACCTACTACGGCCGCTGGACGTATAAGTACGAAATCGCCGCCAAAATGGGCGCGGCGGGCGCACTGGTCATCCACGAAACCGGGCCGGCCGGCTATCCCTGGGGGGTGGTAAAAAGCAGCAATACGGGAGAGCAATTCGACCTGGTCCGCGCCGACAGGAATCGCTCACACTGCGCCATCGAAGGGTGGATCACCCGGGAGCAAGCCGTCAGTTTGTTCCAGCTTGCCGGAAAGAACTTCGATACGATCAAGAAGTCGGCGGTGAGCCCGAACTTTCACCCCGTTCGGCTCGGAGTGAAAGCTGAGCTCACCCTGCACAACAGGATTCGCACGATTGACTCCTACAACGTTGTCGGCAAAGTCGTGGGCTCCGACCCGAAGCTGAAAAACCAGTACGTCATCTATACAGCCCACTGGGACCACCTCGGGATCGGGCCCGCGGTGAATGGCGACCGGATTTATAACGGTGCCGTGGACAACGCCTCCGGAGTCGGGGGCCTCATCGAACTCGCCAAAGCCTTTACTCGAGTCCAGCCGCGGCCCAAACGGTCCATTCTTTTCCTTTCCGTAACCGCTGAGGAGAAGGGGCTTCTCGGCTCCGAATATTATGCCGAGAACCCGCTCTATCCGCTCACCAGTACCCTGGCGAATATCAACATGGATGTGCTGAACGTTCACGGTAGGACCAGGGATATCGGAGTTATCGGGCTGGGCATGTCCAGCCTCGACGAAATTGTGAAGGCGGTCGCCAAGGAGCAGCAACGCGTGGTCAAGCCCGACGCCGAGCCGGAAAAGGGCTTTTACTACCGCTCAGACCATTTTGAATTCGCGAAACAGGGTGTGCCCGCGCTCGATACCGATGCCGGGACCGACTTCATCGGCCGGCCGCCGGATTGGGGCCTGAAGATGCGCAACGAGTACACTACGCATCTTTACCATACGCCCTCCGACGAGGTGAAGCCGGACTGGGACCTCTCGGGCGCCGTTGAAGACCTGCGCCTGCTTTTTTCGGTGGGCTACCGCGTCGCCAACACTTCAGAGTTTCCCGCGTGGAGTGCGGGCTCGGAGTTCAAAGCAAAACGCCAACAGATGCTCAGGCAAGCAGGAGCGTCGAAGTAGAGGGCGTCAGCCGCCCGGGCATTCGCAGAGACCAGGACTGCTTCTGCGCCAAGCGACGAGCATGGTGTGATGTGGCGCCCGCTTTAGCCTGCATCTTTTGAATACACCTCGCTCGAAGCTTTGGCACAAGTCGAAAGACAGGGTGCGCTTGCTTACTGGTCTGCGTGGCGACACCTTCCTGTGACGTATCCTCGAAAAGACCTTCGGCGAGTGCCGAAACATTGGCTGACGTTTGGAACCCGCAGATCACCGTTGACAGGCTCACCCCGCCTTGCCGTGAATCCTCTAAATGCAATCCTCAATTACTTGTACGCGGTCCTCGAATCAGAAGCCCGACTAGCACTTGCGGCTCTAGGACTCGATCCCGGCCTGGGCGTGATGCACGTCGATAGCAGTACCCGCGACAGCCTTGCTTGTGATCTCATGGAACCGATTCGGCCACAAGTTGACGCCTACCTCTTGGACTGGATATCTCACGGACCGTTACGGCGGGAATGGTTCTTTGAACAGCGAAACGGCAACTGCCGCCTGATGGGACCAATTTACAGCCCGACTTTCTGAGACTGCGTGCACCTGGGCACGCGCGGTCGCGCCAATAGCCGAGTGGGTTGCCCGAACACTTTGGACCGGGATATCTAAGCCTGATCGGCGACGGCCAGCAACGCGGCTCACGCAAGGGCATCGGCGGGAAGTCAAAGGCTACGCTCCCGACCTACCCAAACGGCCGACGCCCAAGGCTCCCGCTGTGTGTCGGATTTGCGGTGAACCGGTGACCAAAGGGGCCATTCATTGCCCAAATTGCGCCGCTGAAGTGAGGAAGGAACGCTTCGTCGAAGTGGCTAAACTTGGCCGCGTGGCAACCCACAGCCCCAAGGCAGAAGCGCTCCGCAGCCGCACAAGACAACGACATGCCGCCGCATTAAAAGCTTGGAAGCCCTCGGATAAACCGGACTGGCTTGACGAAAAGACGTATAGGGGGAAGATTCAACCCCGCCTTGCCGAATTTCCATTGTCGGCAATATCGTCGGCGCTTGGTGTCTCGCATCCATACGCCACAGACATACGCGCTGGAAAGCGGATTCCGCACGCACGGCACTGGTTGGCGCTTGCGAAGCTTGCAGCCGTAGATGAACCGACTGACCGGTTGAAGCGTTAGCCTAAGAATTTCGACAGCCGATGGGGTTAGGGGAGGCCACGCGGAACATATGTGCGAGCCAGGCGGAAATCACAGAGGCAGAAACCGCTTTTGCGCCGGCACAGCACCCTGCGTAAAAGAAGTGTCCAAGCTTTTTCAGTCCGCAGAGAGAAATTGTCTTCACATGCCCTTGACACGGCATTTTTTTGGATTAAGATAACTGTGATGCTTGTCACACCTGCTGCACCCGACAAACATCCAACCGGGGCTTTGTCAAAGAGAGATTGCACGCCATCAAGAAGCGGGCCAAGTAGCTCCCACCATCGCTGTTCTCCCGCCCGCCAGCACGACTGAAAGTCACAAAAGAAAGAGAAACAGGCACGTTTTCCTTAGAAAGGCAGCTGGTAGCGCGGAGTTGTTTTTTAGCTCTGCGGCCTTTTGGCTCATGGAAGACCCGTACAGTAACCCCGCGGGCCGGGGCAACTGTGTGCTACCCGCTGAGGTCTTTACCGAATCGGGGCCGGAAAGGCTGAGGGGCAAATAAACCTTAGCGAATTCATAAATTCCGATAACACGATAAGGAGGACACAATAATGGCCACAACAAAAGGGACCTCGGACGGACCGAAACGACAAATTCAAATTACACCCCAGCGCCGCGGCGCTGGAATCATTCTGGGTATTTTTACCATCTTGTTTCTAATGGGCACGGGCGCAGCCCGGCGAGCCCAGGCGCAAACCTACATCGTGCTGCACAGCTTCTCCGGCAGCGACGGCGCTTTCCCTTACGCGGGTCTGGTGAGGGATTCCCACGGCAACCTTTACGGCACCACCGCTGAGGGCGGGGCATCGACTAATTGTTCAAACCTCGACGGCACGACAGGCTGCGGGACTGTTTTCAAGCTGGATACATCCGGCACGCTGACCGTTCTGCACAGCTTCGACTACAGCGAGGGCGCAAATCCTTACGGGGCCCTGGTGATGGATCCCTCCAAGGGCACCCTCTACGGCACCACCGCTGAGGGCGGGACATCGACTAATTGTTCAAACCTTGACGGCACGACAGGCTGCGGGACTGTGTTCAAGCTGGATACATCCGGCACGCTGACCGTTCTGCACAGCTTCGATAAA
>DATLWV010000341.1:0-3916 GCA_035576145.1 Terriglobia bacterium | reverse complement strand
TTGACGCAGCATTACCAGTCAACTTTTCACCGCACGCTCCATGAGCATCGTTCCCATGGACAGCCGGTAACAGCCGTCGAACTCAGGGCACTCCAGACAGTGCTGCCACTCTTCGCGGTTTACGGTTGTGGCCCGATTGGTTACACCGATGCCAGGGTGATCCACCCGATAACCAAACACCTTCCCTGTAATCGCCTCGTTGTGGACCATATGAACAACGTCAGGGAACATTTTGCCGTAGCAATCCGCTTTGGCCTTCATAGTGTTACCTCCTTGGAGGGCGCGGATTTCTGAACGTATCCCTCGGCTGCAGTGCCAGCCTTCACCCGTCCAAACAATACCGTCCGGGTCTTTCGCGCAAACCATACCAGAACCAGCATGACGGGTACTTCGATAAGCGGTCCGACAACGGTCGCCAGCGCTACTGTGGGATTGAATGCCGTGATGGCGATGGCGATGGCAATCTCAAAATCACGACCGGTCGAATTGAACCCGACAGCCACGGAATCCTCGTAACTGAAACGCAGTCTCCACCCAGCCAGATAAGCCAGAGGAAACATAGTCCAGAAAAAGATGATCATCGGAACGGCAAGGTGCAGAATCACCTGAGGCCTGCTGACGATCAGGTCGCCCTTGAGAGCAAACATCACGACCAGCGTGAACAGCAGGCCCAGAATTGAGAGACTGTCGAGTACGGCCTTGACTTTGCCGAATCCCTCTTCGCCGTAACGCGCCACACCCCAGCGTCGCGTGAGATAACCCGCCACAAGCGGCAGACCCAGGTAGAGTACGACGCTCTCAGCCACAACTACGACGCTGAACTGGACAGTCCCCAGGAGCCACTTGGCGTAAACCGGAATGAGGATCATCTGAAGGACCGAGTTCATGGCCACCAGTACGACCGCCAGGGCGTTATTGCCCAGCGAGAGGAACGTGAAGACGATTACCATGGCGATGCATGGGGCCAGGCCGTAAAGCACCAGTGCGGTATGGAAGTCGCTGCCCTTGTCGAAAAACAAGCTGGCCAGCAGGTACATCCAGAAGGGAGCAACGGCAAAGTTTAGAAACAACACCACAAGCAGTTGCCCTCGGGATTTCACTGCTTTGCCAAAGTCCCCGAATCGGATATTGGTCATGGCAGGGTAGATCATGAAAAAGAGGCCAACCACGACGCCGAGCGCCAGTGAATTCGGCAGGTTGAATATGTAGGTCCCGCGAAAAATCGATTTAATCGCGTCGATTGGCGGCGTGATTGCAAAGTTCGAGATGCCATAAACCTTTCCAATCGCGATTCCCAGCGCCATACTGACCAGGACAAATGCGGGCAGCAGCTTGAAGTTCTGCAGCCTGGCCAGGGCCTTGATCACCTGCCCTCCCTTTGCTGATCTACTATTTTCCATTGGCTAGTCCTCCAGATCTCTCTACTGCTCTCCGCCACCTGACATGACCGGGTTATAATCAGCTGGCATCCTCCGCTCAAATGTTAGATTCCCGGCGGGCTTCGACCTGTGCGCGGCTGCTTGTTACGTCGCTCAATTTGGGCCGGTGGGAGCGGAAAGCTGTTGGTACGGCGCACGCTCCTCGCGCCATCGCCTCTTTCAGTTCCTTCAGATCATCTTCCAGCACGCGTTTGCCCTTGAATGCCTTCCGCAGAAACTGGTGAAGAATCCTGAGGTCTGAATTGTTTTCCCTAGCCACCCTGTAAAAGACCCGCAAGCCGTCTCGGCGGTCAACCACGAGCCCCGACTGCTTCAGGTAATTAAGGTGCCTGGAAATAGTCGGTTGGGTGCCGGCAACAATACGTTGAATATCGCACACACAAAGCTCCCCCTGAAGCAGGAGGTTCATGATCCGCAGGCGGGTCGCATCTGACAGCCCTTTGAAATAGCCTTCCAGATCTCTCATCTTTTCTCCTTGCTATATTTGCTTATCCGTATATACAATGAACCTGATTCCTGAGGCTGTCAAGGGGCTGATCGACCGAAATCGGGAAACGGACCCCTGCGTCAAGCGGACGCTGCGAGGCATTTCCAGACTTGAAGATTTGCCGGGGATCGCTTTGGGGTGGGCAGCGCCGATCGTCGGTGTTGCGGTCCGCGGCTCTTGTCATCTTCGCGAGGTCGCAGATCCGATAAGGCGAGCGTTGACGGCTGCTTGGGGGTCGCCGCCTTCTGCGTTCTGCTTTCTGCCTTCTGCCCTCTGCATTCCTCAGGCCCGGAGGGCCGTAAGAATTTAGCCCACCGCGTGAGCCGTGGGATTCAAGCTCACACAAATGAATCGATGCCCTCTCCGAGGGGAGAGGGTGGACGCACAAGCGGCCGGGTGAGACATCTGAGTTGATGGAGTCAAGGATTTTTTAGGCATGGTTCAACTCCGGGCCTGCTGGGTTGACGTTGCGGCGGCTGCCAGCCAGAGCGGTGAACGGCGCCGGCGCAGGGCCTCCAGATATCGTTTTTCGTCGTAAGGGGTGTGAGTTTGCCAGCAGCGATAGAGGATGCGAATCCATTTATAGGCCAGGGCGCGTACGGCGGCGTGGTGCGAAGCGCCGCGCTGCCGCTGCCGGTCGTAATAAGCCCGAGCCCAGAGCGAGCGACGGGTGGAAGCGGCGGCGAATTCGTGGAAGGTCTGGCGCAGGAACTTCGGGCAGGCCATGCGCCAGTGCACCCAGTGCATCTTGCCGCTGGCTTCGGTAACCGGAGCGACGCCGGAGAATTGCTGCAGTTCCTCAGCGCTCTGGAAGCGGTGGCGATCGGTGCCGAAGGCTGCCGCCAAGCGCGGAGCCAAGGCCTCTCCGGCACCCGGCAGGCGGCTGAACAGCTCCTGGTCGGGATGCTGGCCGAACAGTTCTGCGAGCGCTTGATCCAGCTTCTCCAGAGCGGCGATCACCGCTTCCAGTTGCGCGGCCAGCGTCTGCGTCATCAGCGCCGAAGCCTCCACCAGCGCCCGGTCCCGGGTGAGCGGCTGGGCGCGGTCGATCTGCTGCAACAGCTCCTTGAGATTCTCCGCCGCGAGCCGGCGATGATCATGATAGAACCGACGCAGCTGGGAACGGCGTGCTTGCTGCACCGCCTCCAGAGTCGGCCAGGTGCGGAGAAACTCGCAGGCCGCCCCACTGCGCAAGTCTCCGGCCCAGTCCAGCGCCTGCGGGAAGTAGGTTTTCAGCAGCGCCGTCAGGCGGTTGGTCAGGCGGGTACGGTCGGCCACGGTGCGCCGGCGGTGTTCCACCAGCAAGCGCAGTTGCCGGGTCAGGGCGTCGTCGGGCTGCCAGGCTCGCAAGCGGTCGCGATGCGTGCGCACCAACTCCAGCAGCAGACCGGCGTCGGTGGGGTCGCTCTTGGCGCCGCTGGTGGTGAAGGCCTCGCGGTAGCGGGCCAGGCCCTTGGGCGGCACCGGATAGAGCAGCAGAAAATCGTAGTTCATCAGGGCGTAGATCACCGCCCCCCGCGATTGTTCCAGTGCCAGGGCGATCCGGCCCTGCGGAAAACGAGTGCGCAGTTGGGTGATCCAGGCGTGCAGGGCTTCGGGTTTCTGTTCCACGGTGAACGATTCCAACCTGTCGGAACCGACAGCTTGCAGACAGATCTCATGCCGCTGGTGGCGCAGATTCGCGCTTTGTCGAGTCTGCGTTCTCGCGGAGCGAGAGGCTCATGCTTGTTTTCATTCCGCCCGGTCCATTGCGATGATCGATTCGTCTTCCAAAGATAATGCCGACATCTTGGCCGAGGCCACTCGGGGCGCAAGCCCTGAGGTTGTGGCTTTGCACCATTCTAACCCCACTCAGCTTCGCTGACCGCAGACATTGAAAATCAATATCTGATGTCATGAAGGGGGCGGCTCGATTCGAGTAGGATTTGGTTGTGTGACTAAATCTTACCTTCGAAAGGAGAGCCCCCCATGGAGAAGTTATATGTTGGAG
>DATLWV010000340.1:0-13389 GCA_035576145.1 Terriglobia bacterium | reverse complement strand
CATGACGGCGCAGCCAGCGTGCGACAGGCGTATACAAAGAATGAGCTTGCAGCTCTGGCCGTCCGCGCCGGTTTCGCCAATTTTGAAGTAGAGCGGCTGCCTGCTTTCCGTCTCGGGCTTTCCCTATGGAAAATTTGACGTCGAATTCAGACATCCTTGATCTGGCGATCATCGGCGGCGGTCCGGCTGGAACCGCTGCAGCCTTGGAGGCCCGCCGCAACGGCTTGAGCGTCGCTGTCTGGGAGCGGGACCGCTTTCCGCGCGACAAGGTCTGCGGCGAGTTCATTTCTTTCGAAGCCCATCCTTATCTGCAAAACGAGATCCCTGGAGCTGTGGCCCTAGGGCCTGATATTCGTAGTGCGGAATTTGTTACAGACCGTGGTGGATCGCGGACTTTCCGTTTGCCTCGCCCCGCCTTGGGATTATCGAGACGCGTGCTGGATGCTGCACTTTGGAAGGCGGCGTCAACGGCGGGCGCGGATGTTTACGAAGGCGAAGGGGTGCGCAGGGTAGAGTATCTGATTTGTGGCCCGCGCCCGGCAGGCACCTGGGAGATAGAATCGGACCGTGGGACCATTCGAAGGTCAAGATCCCTGATCGTTGCCTGCGGGCGATGGTGGGCGATTGAGGGCTTGTCCTCACCGGCTGGCCGACATGAGCCTCCGGCGCGAGGCGATTGGATTGGGGCTAAGGCCCACTTTGCCGGCATTCCACCACGCGACAGGGTTGAGATGTATTTCTTTCGCGGAGGCTATTGCGGGCTGGCTCCGGTGGAAAACGGCGCCTTTAACGTCTGCTGCCTGGTGCGTCGTGAGCAGTCGCGGCAATTGCGTCGGAATGCTCTAGATGATTTTGCCGACTGGCTCGTTCAGGTTTCTCATCTGGCTGCACTCGAAAAACGTTTGCAGGGTACGATGCAGGTTTCCGCAGTCGTAACCACAGCTCCGGTACATCTGTCGCGGCGGGGGGCAGTACAAAACGGGGCGCTGATGGTGGGAGACGCTTTGGGTTTTCTCGATCCGTTCACCGGGGAGGGAATTTCCATGGCCTTGCACAGTGGGAGGCTGGCGGCAAAGGCGGTTGCACGCGCTCTCTCGGAAGGGTTTGATGGCCACACCGCGGCTGATATTTATAGCCAGAGCCTTTCGCTGGCAGTGCGGCGAAGTTACATGGTAGCCGCCTTGGCCCGCGGACTTATTCAGGGTCCCGTGTGGTTGCCCGGTCTGATCATGGCGCCGCTTCCATGGGTTGGGAAGCACCTGGTT
Source organism: Terriglobia bacterium (assembly GCA_035576145.1). GTDB lineage: Bacteria > Acidobacteriota > Terriglobia > UBA7540 > UBA7540 > SCRD01. The sequence goes on along the minus strand of DATLWV010000340.1, from coordinate 12,124 downwards.
CGCGAGACGCGTTGGCGTGGGAATCAGGGAATGGAACCCGGATAGGGCCATCGAAGAAGCGAACCGAAGGACAGCTTCCAGAAGAATAGACCCCGGGTCAACCTTGCGTTGAACCGGGGCCATGGTGACTTGACAGTGTTTGTTGTGTGGAAGTCCAACCAGCAGGTTTGAACTCCCAGTCTCAAAAGATTTCGAACCGTTCCTGATGAATGGCCGGGTCGCTCTTGATGACGAGGTTTTTGTGCGTGAGAGCTTCGATTTCCCGGACGAACGCTCCGTCTTTGGATTTCAGTTCCTGGGCAACCTCGGGACTAACCCGCAGCGTAATCGTCTTCCCCTCGATTTCATCGGCCATCTTGCGCGCTTCGGCCATGATTTCGTAGATGACGGAGCTGACGGACTTCACCCACCCCGATCCGTTGCAATAGGCGCAGGGATCGCAAAGAGTGCGTTCGAGTGATTGCTTCACGCGCTTGCGGGTCACTGCTACGAGGCCGAAGTCATTGAAGGAGAGCACCTTGGTCGGAGCGCGGTCTCGGCGCAGCGCTTCCTCCAGCGCCTGCACCACCTTGTTCCGGTTGCGCCGCTCGTCCATATCGATAAAATCGATCACGATAATGCCGCCCAGGTCACGGAGGCGGATCTGCCGCACGATTTCGTTGACGGCGTCGATATTGGTCCTGACGATGGTGTCCTCAAGCCGGTTGGTCTTGCCGACATACTTGCCGGTGTTGACGTCGATGGCCACCAGCGCCTCTGTCTGGTTGATGACGATATAACCGCCGGATTTCAACCAAACTTTTGGTTTGAGGGCCTTGGCAATCTCGTCTTCGATTCCGTGTTCTTCAAACAGCGAGGTCAGCCGGGTGTGGAGCTTGGCGCTTCCCACCAGAGAAGGTTGCAGCCGGTTGACAAACTCCACCACGCGCTCGTAGTCGGCCTCGTTATCCAGCCAGATGGATTTGAAGTCCGGAGTAACGAGGTCGCGCATCAGCCGCTGTGCCAGGTCGAGGTCGCGGTATAGCAGCGCAGGGGCCTTCACCTGCTCGGCGCGGGTGCGAATGTCATTCCACAGGTTCGTGAGGAACCTGAGGTCTGCCTTGATTTCTTCGTCCGAGCGGCCTTCACCGGCTGTGCGAACGATGAACCCGCCGGTCAGCGCGCCCTTGTGCTCCATCACAATGTTTCGCAGCCGTAGCCGTTCCTGCTCGGAGGCGATCTTTCGTGAAACCCCAATATGAGTGATGGTCGGCATGAAGACCACATAACGCCCCGGCAGTGCCACGTGAGAAGTTATGCGGGCCCCCTTGGTTCCCAGCGGTTCCTTGGCGATCTGGACGATGATTTCCTGGCCCTCTTTGAGGAGTTCGGAAATCAACAGCCCTTGTTGGCCGCTGGGCCGCGAAGTCTCGCGCTCACGGCTGGCGTTGCGGCGGGAATGCCTGCCCGTCCGGCGGCGTCCGCGCCGTCCCCTGCGTGGAGCAAAGTGTGGCCGCGCATGAGGTTCGCGCAGCGTGAAAGACCGCTCGGAGGACTCACCGGTACCTTCAGAAATCTTGCCGGCCCGTTCCTCCGCTTCGTTGCTCTCCTCGGTTTCGGATTCCTCCTCCGGCGCCAATGATGCTTCGGGGTGCAACTCGTCGTCCGTTTCGACTGGCACGGGCTCTTCGTCCTCCGATTCCCCTTCTTCGGTTTCGAATCCGGGTTCGGCCAGGAATTCCGATGCCTCTTCGATATCGGATGCTACGTCGGCGCGGTGTTCCGACTTTTCCGTTATACTTTTTTCCACTGGCGCAGTGGTTGCAGAAAAATGCTCCGTGGCCGGGACGGCGAAAGTGTTGGACTCAGCCTGCGGCTGTTCCTCTTTGCTTTCTGCGTAAATTTCGTTCTTCACTTGTGTTGGAACATCTTCAACCTGCGGATCTTCATCGGGCCCGGCGTCGTGAGCAAAGGCATCGGGTTCTGAGAATGATTCCTCAATCGCTGGCCGAGCAGCGCCTTCCGTCCGCGCCGGATCCTCTGTGGATGGATGTCTGTACTTGGCCAAAGACTCACCGGGTAGAATTTCAAAATCCTCGGTTTCGGCGGCGGGCTCCGGTTTCGGAGCTTCAGCCGGTGGCTCAGCGCGGCGTTCCTGGCGACGATCGCCAAAGCCTCCCCGTCCTCGACGGCCGCGGCGCCGGCGGCCCCGATGGGAGCGACGATGAAAGTCTCTGCCTTCACCGGAAGATTCTGTGCCAGGGCCGGACTGGCGCGGTACGGCTGAATCCGCAGAGGACGGTTGGGCGGCTGCCGTGACTTCAGGGCTTTCTCGGCCCTCCGCTGGTTCCTCCACCTCGCCGCCCCTGACAGTCTGGCGGGCAGCCTCGGGCATTTCCCGGCGGGCTGCTGTGCCTGTTTCAGCGACCGGCTTTTGAGGCTCTACCTCGATGGTTGCTCCCCGTGTCTGGGATTCATCCAGAACTCCTTCAAACTCATCCTGGTCCTGGAGAGAGAAATCAGAAACGTACAGGAAGGCATCCCGCTCCAGCCCGATATCGACAAAAGCCGACTGCATCCCGGGAAGCACCCGGTTGACGCGGCCCTTGTAGATTCCTCCCACCAGGCCTACGTCGGTATCACGTTCGAAATAAACTTCTACCAATTGACCGTCTTCACACACGGCAACCTTCGTCTCGTGTGGAGACGATGAAATAAACATCTCCTTATTCATGGAAACTCCTTTTTGTCGGGCAATCGGGAAGGATCAATCCGCAATCGCGGAGATCAACTTCGATTGTCCCCGGTCCGGCCACACCCGCCTTTTCTGTCACAGCGCACGCCCGGCCAGCCTCGGGAGACCTCCTGGAGGTCCCGGACAAGGCCGCGCGCCTCGGGCGAGTGTTCCCGGGCCATACCTTGCAAAATATTCGGCTGCTTTGAGCCGTCCCAGAAAGCCTGGGTCCGAAAACTTATTTCAAAAGCTACTGCCACTTCTCGTGCTCAATCCTCAGCTAATTCACAAACCTTTGCATCTTAACGCTCATGACGAGCCCGAGCCCGAGAAAAATAAAGAGCATTGAGGACCCGCCCTCGCTCATAAGCGGTAAAGGGATGCCGGTGATTGGAAACAAGCCGATCATCATCCCCACGTTTACAGCAACCTGGAAAAACAAGACCGAAGCAAATCCGATGAGGAGGAAGCTGCCCGCCTGGTCAATCGCTGTCCGTGCGCCTTCAAGCAAACGCAAGAGCAGGACTACATAGAGCAGAAAAACGGCCAGCGTGCCAATAAAGCCCCGCTCTTCGGCAAACGCGGCAAAAATGGCATCTGCGTGGGAAACCGGGATGAACCCCAGCTGACTTTGAGTGCCGTTCCCCAGTCCTCTGCCCCACAGGCCACCCGAGCCAATTGCGATCTTAGTTTGGGTTACCTGGTAGCTGGAGCCTTGGGTGTTCTGCTTGGGATGAACAAAAGCTTCCAAACGCTCGCGCTGGTAAGGACGCAACAAATGCCAGCTGGCGGGCAACGCTAATATCCCTATCAGTCCCAAAACCATGATCTGCCGGCGCCGGATCCCAGCCATGAATGCCCCTGCCGCCACAATGGGTAGAAAGGTCAGTGCAGTTCCGAGGTCCGGCTCTAGCGCAACTAAGATTCCTGGCACACCGGCCAGGAGCCCCAGCCTGGCTAATTCTCCCCAGGTGAAAGCCCGGTTTCGCCTCTTCGCGAACGTGGCCGCCACCGCTAGTATTATAACTAACTTGGCAAGTTCTGACACTTGCAAAGTGAATCCGCCCACCTGAATCCAACGGTGGGTTCCCGCCAGGCGTGGCCCCACCAACAGAACGGCACCCAGGGCCAGAAGGGTGAGTAGATAAATCCAGGGAATGTGGACCAGGACCAGATGGTAATCCGTCTGGCTTACGATCAGGGTCAAGGCACACCCCAGCAGAAGCCAGTAAATCTGCTTTTGAAACTGGCCGGCAAGGGGCGTCTGGGCAGTGGTGCTGTAGATTTCCAGGAGCCCTATGGCGGCAATCACCAGCACCAGCCCGAAAAGGACCCAGTCGAAATCGTGAAAATTAAATGAATTTCGCATTACATGCTACCAACTTCAGGGCTCCCGCGGCGCGGCCCCGGGCTTCGCCTTTCCTGCCACCTGGCTCACCAGTTGGCCGGGAGTGGGGACCTTCCCTTTTTCACGGTAATGGGCCCTGATTATGTCTGCGGCAATGGGCACCGCCACTGAGGAGTGCTCACCCTGCATGACCAGAACGGCCACCACAATATCGGGGTCCGGGGAGGGCGAGTAGCCGACGAACCAGGCATTGTTCCTGTAACTCTCCTTGTGTGCGGCCGCCCGCAGACTGGCGCTGACCACCTGCGCGGTCCCGGTCTTTCCGGCCACGCTCAACCCCTGGCACCGGGCGCCTGCACCGGTTCCTCCGGGTTCGTTCACCACGCCCCACATGGCATCGGTCACCGCCTGCACGGTGCTTTCGTGAAGCGGAAAGCGCATGGTTGAATTGGGGGGCGGATCGACACCCAGATTTTCCAGCTCCTGGCTGAACGCCAGGTGTGGCCGGGGGAAATTGCCGCCAGAGGCGATGCCTCCAATTACGTAAGCGACCTGCAACGGTGTAGCCTGGACAGCTCCCTGCCCGATGGCAACCGACATGGTGACTCCGGGCCACCACGGATGGTGAAACACTCTCTGGACCCAGCTTGGTGACGGTATCAGGCCGGAGTCCTCGTCGGGCAGGTCGATGCCTGTCCTTTGGCCCAGCCCCAGGCGTTCGGCAAAGTAGTCAATTTTCTCGATGCCCAACATCTTGCCCAGAGTGTAAAAGTAGACGTCACAGGAGACGACGATCCCCTTGTGAAGGTCCACAGTCCCGTGGCCCCCGTGAAGCGTCCACCACGTCCAATCGTGATAAGTGTGCCCATAAATCGTCACCTGGCCATCGCAAAGGACTTTGAAGTCAGGCGTGATGGTTCCCGTTTCCAACGCCGCAGTGCCTGTGATGATTTTAAAAATTGACCCTGGCGCCAACTGCGCCTGGATCGCCTTGTTCATCAAGGGGTGCAGTGGATCGCTGGTCAACTGCTTCCAGGTGGCAAGAGGAATGCGGTGCATGAAGTCGTTGGGGTCAAACGTGGGATGGCTGACCATGGCCAGCACTTCACCGGTGCGCGGGTCCATTGCCACCACGGCGCCCGGCTTGTCTCCCAGCGCCGCTTCGGCCGTGAGCTGGAGATTGAGATCGAGAGTCAACCGCAGGTCATGGCCCGGCAGAGCGTTCACCGTTCCGAGGGTCCCAACTTCCTGGCCGCGGCTGTTGACCACCACACGCTTCATTCCGTCGCGCCCGCGCAGAATGGAGTTGTATTCCTTTTCGATACCGAATTTCCCGATCAAGTCTCCGGGGCGATAGTTCGCTCCGGGCCTCGCGAGATCGGCCTGGGATACTTCGCCCACATAGCCCAGCACGGCCGCAGCGACACTATGTTTGGGATAAAACCGTTGTTGGGACTGGATGATATCAATTTCAGGAAACTCGGATCGGTGCGCGTCAATAAAGGCAACATCTTTCAACGTTGCCGCCTGCTTCAGCACGATGGGCTGATATCGTGGCAGCTTCGCGGTGCGCTTGATCAGGTCCTGCACCTCGTCAGGATCAAGCTCCAGCGCCCGGGAGAGCTTTTCGAGGTGAGCATCACTAAGCTGCGAAGCGTTTTCGCGATTCAGCAGGATGGTAAAGGACGGGAAGTTATCGACCAGGACGTGCCCGTTGCGGTCCAGGATGCGGCCTCGCGGGGCAATGACGGGAAGGTCGCGAATCCGGTTGTGTTCCGCCTGCTCCAGTAGTTGCCCGTGCTGCCCGATCTGCAGGCGCCAGTAACCCACCAGCAGACCCAGAAAGGCCGCCGCAACAAAATATTCCAGGAAGGTAACCTTCCAGGAGGGAAACCGCTCGTCCTCGGGGAATCGAACCTGCATTACGAATAAACTTCCGGCAGGCACCCTTCAGACACAAAAGGGCCCCCGCTCCTCTCGCGCGCCTTAAATTCGCATCTATCACCGGCGATGCAAAGAGGATTACAGAATTTCCCCCTCCCGATAAGCCCCCACGATATCACACCATGCTTAGCAAAATAAAGAAATTATCGCGGTGTGTCCATTTTCGGGCATGCCTCTTATGGCTTGGGCGCCCGGTGGGGAAAGAATGGCCTGAGCGGATTGGCCTTGATTCGCGATCCGGTTTTTCATGCCTGCTTCTTCAGACGGTCAAACAAGGGGAACAGAATCAGGCCGAGGGCGACATTCACCATAGTGCTGGTCAAAATGTGGAGAGGCTCAAAAGGGGCCGGCAAACCAAGTAAATGGTGGGTGAGAATATAGGCAAAAGTATTGTGAACAGTAACCAGTGCCGCGATCAGGAAACCCCGCACCAGAAGGTTGTCAAACTCGAGTTTCAGTCCCGCTGTTGCTGCAAGATACCCTACCAGGGCTTTTGCCATGCCCATCTGGCCCAGGTATCCGTGTGACAGTGCATCTTCCAACAGGCCCACGCTCATACCAAACGCCGTGCCGAAGATCTGGTTCTCACGAATCATCGGGAAGTAGATGGTCACCAGCAGGGAAAGTTGAAATAGCCGGGCGACCGGCCAGGTGGGTGGCAGCGTTACTTCCAGCAGCAGGCTGGCGAAAACGATCAGCGACAGGATTGCAGGGTGGGCCCGGAAAGCCTCTTTGGGTCGATGGCGATAGAGGTCCATTTCATCCACTCGTGATGCATCGGCATGGAACGCGCAACAGGACGTCCGAGACGAACAGCCTATCCGCCTCAAAAAATACGAACTTGTGGGAGTTTCGCAGACGCACCCGGCCCCGCCCTCAATGGTGCCGGTGCTGTGCCACTTCTTCTTGTTGCTCGGTCGAGGTGGACTTGAAAAGGACCAGAACACTCTCAAGCCGGTTGAGAGAGGCCGCCGGCTTGACCGTAATCTGCCGGTAAATGTTGCCTTCTTCTGAGCGGACGACATGCCCCACCAGCAGGCCCTTGGGATAAACCTGGTCCATGCCGGACGAGATAACGGCCTCTCCGGCGGGCACATTCTGATCATCCATCACATAGTGAAGTTCGCACTGGTTCCGGCCGCTGCCCTTCAAAACCCCCTGGATGCGGCTCTGCTCCAGCAGACAGCCGACTCCGCTGGTTGGGTCGGTAATCAGAAGAATCTGCGCCGTATGGGCGTAAACAGCGGCGATCTTGCCCACCACACCTTCAGGCGTAATCACAGGCATATCGGCTTCAAGGCCTGCATCACGGCCGCGATCAATAACCACCGTCGTGGAAGCGTCCTGAGGGCTTGCGGCAATCACTTGTGCCGCGACGGTCTTGTAAGGCGATTGCTCCTTGAATTGCAGCAGGGCTTTCAGGCGGTCAACCTCAGAAGCTTTTTCAGTGAGTTGCTGGATCCGCGCCCGCGCAACAACAAGTTCGGAACCCAGTTCCTTGTTGGCTTCTTTGTACGCCCAAAGGTCGTGAACGGCCGCCCATGCTCCCACCGTGCTTTCAATGGCGCCGTGGAAACCGCGTTCAAAGGGGCCGAAAACTTCGGCGGCCCAGATGTTGATGAGCCTGACGTTCTGGTTCCGCGTAACCTGAATGGAGAGAAGCAGTAGCTGACCGAGCAGGACTCCCAGCAGAACACAAAATGACGTGTGCCTTGCCACAATCGCCGGCAGCCAGGCGTTCTGGTCGAATTGTGTGAAGGCAGTTCGTTTCAACGCAAGTCGCTTTCGGCCGGCCCTCGCTTGCGGTACCGGCCACGAGCCTCCAAGCCGTGGAACTCCAGTCCAGCGGGCCGGGAGAGCCTACTATTCTATAGCAACCCGCCGCAGGAGGTTAAAATCAGTTAACATTCTTCCCGTTCCCAGAACCACCGAAGCCAGCGGGTCCTCGGCAATGGAAACGGGCAGTCCGGTTTCCTCGCGAATGCGCTTGTCGAGATTTTTCAGCAGCGCGCCTCCGCCGGTGATCACAATGCCACGGTCCGAAATGTCTGCGGAGAGTTCCGGCGGCGTCCGCTCCAGCGCCACACGGATGGCGTTGATGATGGTGGCAACGCATTCTGAAAGAGCGTCCCTGATTTCGGAATCGTCGATGGTGATGGTCTTGGGAACACCTTCCAGCAGGTGCCGCCCTTTGATTTCCAAGGTCTGCGGTTTTTCCAGCGGAAACGCGGAACCGATTTCCATCTTGATTTGCTCGGCCGTGCGCTCGCCCACCAGCAGGTTGTAGCGGCGCTTCAGGTAAGCGGTGACGGCCTCATCCATTTCGTTGCCGGCAACACGGACGGAACGGCTGTACACAATGCCCGAGAGCGAGATCACAGCGATGTCGGTGGTGCCCCCGCCGATGTCCACGATCATGCTTCCGGAAGGTTCGGTAATCGGCAAGCCGGAACCGATGGCGGCCATCATGGCCTGTTCCACCAGGTAGACTTCACTGGCCTTGGCCCGGAATGCGGAGTCCTGCACTGCGCGCTTTTCCACCTGGGTGATTTCCGAAGGCACGCCGATCACAATGCGCGGATGGACGAAGACCTTGCGGTTGTGCGCTTTCTGGATGAAGTGATTGAGCATCTTCTCCGTCACCTTGAAATCTGCAATCACGCCGTCTTTCAAGGGGCGGATGGCCACGATGTTGCCGGGCGTGCGGCCCAGCATCTCCTTGGCGTCGCGTCCCACGGCCTCAATGTCGCCGTTCAGCTTGTTGATGGCAACAATCGAAGGCTCGTTGACAATGACGCCTTTACCCTTCGCGTAAACGAGAGTGTTGGCCGTGCCCAGATCGATGGCCAGGTCCGAAGAAAAAACACTGAAGAGAGAACGAAAACTCATTCCTTTCACGAATCCCTTTCTAAGAACAAATGGCAACCTGGCTCTTGTTACTCAATCACGACCGTTTTGCGGATGGTCTTGGTGTTGCCCTTCCTGTCCTGCGCCGTAATCGTGATCTGGTTTGAACCCTTTCTGGGCAGCGGAGACGTAAAGTGCCGGAACGTGCCGTCCGCCGCAATGTTAAACACCTGCTGATTGTTAATGATCACCGTGGAACCCGGTTCGGTGCGGCCAACGACTTCCACGACGCGTCCATGCTGGGTGATGTTCGTGACTTCAAGAAACGCCTGGTGGTTCTGTGAAATCTGCTGAACCAGGTCGAACCGGTTGGGCATGGACGGCTGGCTTTCATTCCCGTTCCCGTCGATCGACTTAACAAGCCAATAGTAAACCCCTTCGTCAAGTCCGGACACTTCCGCTGATGTCCCCTCTACCTTCCGATTCACCACCAGGTTTGAGAACATGCCTGAGGGCGAAATCTCCAGCACGTAAGCCCGGGCCCCATCAACGGCTGACCACCTGAATTCAATGTGCGTACCCCGCGTGTTCTGCACAACGTTCAAGGCCATGTTGGCGGGCAAAATAAGGTTCGGCGGCGCAATTACTTTTTCACGGAGCAGTCCCGGCTGGTTTGCGGAGAAAGCTACCTTTTCATATTGCCCCAGCTGCACGGTGGTTGAGCCGCGAGTGACTCGCGCGTCGCCCTGGTCCATCGTCATCTGGTGGATGTTCCGTTTCGGATCGTTCTGCACCACGGCCCGGCTTTCTTCTCCCAGGTTGGCCATCGCATCCGCGAAGGCCACCTTGGAAGTGGAGCCCGGGACGTCAAATTTTCCCGTAGAAAGGTCCACGGTTCCGGAAGTTACCTGCACGGCCACGCGCGTCGCACGCGTCACTGGGTCTTCACCGCTTTCCTCCACGGCAATCAGAGAGTCAGGTTTGATCACGTAATTGGTCCCATCCGCAAAAATAATCCTTGCCACTCCGTCGCTGCCGGTCTGGATGAAGTCCCCGGTCACCAAGTTTGTATTGTAATTCGCCTGCACCCATTGTGGCGACTGAGCTTTCTTTACGCGGACCGTCCCGTCAAGGTTGACGAAATGAGCGTCGCGCCTGGAGGCTGTAACGTTTGCCGTGCCGTTCTCCACCACCCCCGCCGTCAAGGCGTGGAGCGCTCCCCGGGCTTTCTGCGAGAAATAATTAGGAGCAATGAGGTAAAGGATAAAACCCGCCGCAACGATGCCGAGAATGGCATAAAAAGCGATGGTTCGGTAACTGATAGTTGTCCATTCGACCTCGACTTTATGTCCTTGCTCGGGGCCTGATACCCGTGATTTCAGAGCCATTCGGCCAATACCCTAGAGCATTCTTGACCAAAGGTCAAATTGGGTCAAGCTGTTTTCCCTGATTTGCCAGGTCTGGAGGCCCTGAACCCGATTTGTCCTTCAATCCGCTCATTCCTTTCAGTTGTTAGCCCTTACGGGCTGACATATAATGGTTAAGATCGACACTATAAGTCCGGAGCAATAATGTTCAGACTCTTTAAAAAGCACCGGGAGAAGGTGAAAAAGTACCTGCTTGTCTTTTTCCTCAGCATTGTTTCTCTCGGCATGGTCCTGGTTTTCACCCCGCTCGGCGGCGGGAATTTTCAGCAAAGTTCGGGCGACGTCCTCGCCAGCGTGGGCGGCGCCAAGATCACAATGCAGGATCTCAGGGAGAGGATCGATACGCAGTTGCGCAACTCCTCGCTTGGGAGCAACCCGCAGATTATTCCTGTCATTGCCGGCAGCATGCTGGATGAGATGGTGCTGAGCCAGGCCATGGCGATGCAGGCTAAGAAGATGGGACTGGAGGTTTCAAACCAGGAACTGATGGCCGCGCTGGAAAAGTTTCCCTGGCTTTATCCCAACGGCAAGTTTATCGGCATGACGCAATATCAGGCCTTCGTCAGCCAGCAGATGGGCATCAGTACGCAGGAGTTTGAGGACCAGATTCGCCAGAGCCTTTTGCTCCAGAAGATCCAGGCGGTGGTGTCCGACGGCGTCGCGGTCACGGCTTCCGAGGTGCACGAGGCTTACGACCAGCGCTACATGAAGGCCAAAATCCAGTACGTGGTATTTGATCCCAGCAAATTCCTGAAGGCCGTCCCCGTCACCGACAAGGACCTCGAGGACTTTTTTAAGAAGAGCCCCGCGCGCTACGAGCAAAAAGAACAGCGGCAGGTCCGGTACGTCCTGATCACTCCCGACGATGTGCGCGCAAACATCAACGTCACCGATTTCGAATCGAAGCAGTATTACACTGACCACCTCTCCGACTACCGCATGCCTGACCGCGTGAAGGTCTCTCACATTCTTTTCAAGACCACGGGCAAGACCCCGGAACAAGTGAAACAGCTGGAAAAGACCGCCGCGGACGTGCTGGCCAAAATCAAAGGGGGCGCCAACTTCGCGGACATGGCCAGAAAGTATTCTGAAGATACCAGTGCATCGAACGGCGGAGACATCGGCTGGATCACGCACGGGCAGACCGTGAAGGAATTTGAAGATACGGCGTTCAACATGCAGCCGGGGCAGGTGAGCGGGCTGGTGCACACAACCTATGGCATCCACATCCTCAAGGTCCTGGACAAGCAGACCGCGCATCTGCAATCCTTCAATGACGTCAAGGATGCCATCCGCGAAACGCTCACGAAGCGCGCGATGGCGGCCGCGCAGCAGGACTATGCGGAAAAGCTCGACGCCAAGCTCAAGGCGGACCCCAAGCAGTTTACGTCGATCGCCAAACAGGCCGGGTTTGAGGTAAAGCAAACTTCTCTGTTCCAGTACAACCAGACTATCCCGGACTTCGGCTCGAACGACGCCTTCCAGAACCTGTCGTTCCAGTTGCGCCTGGACGAAGTAGGACAGCCCATCACCGTGCCCAAAGGCACGGCCATCATACAGGTGACACAGATTGTACCTGCCCACACGCCCAAGCTTGATGCCGCCCGCGCCATGGTGGAAGAGGATTACCGCGCCGCCCAGTCACAGACCCTGGCGCACCAGAAGGCGCAGGCCTTCGCAGAGGCCGCAAAGAAGGGTGACTTTGCCAAGCTTGCCAAAGCCGGTGGTTACGACCTGCAGGTGAGCCAGGACTTTACGCAGCAGGATCCGGTCCCCAATCTGGGGCCCGGCCAGGGCGTGCCGGAAGCCTTCTCCCTCCAGCCTGGCCAGACCAGCGGGGTCCTT
>DATLWV010000339.1:0-18807 GCA_035576145.1 Terriglobia bacterium | reverse complement strand
CGCTCCCCTCCTTACCATTCTCATGCTCCGACTCGGCTGGCGCTGGATGTTCATCACAATGGGGATAGTCGGACTGGTTGTGGGATTTGCTTTCTATGCCCTCCATCGCGACCCCAAACACCTGCGCCTGACTGACGCTGAGATGGAATATCTTTCCAGCACAGAGCGTGAGGCGCGGCCCATGGCATTTCGCGATTGGCGGCGTCTGTTTGGGTTCAGCACGACATGGGGGATGGTCTGCGGCTTTTTTGGGATCGTTTACATGAACTGGCTCTATTTCGCATGGCTTCCGCAATATCTTGAGATTCAATGGCACCTCAGCATCGCCAGGACGGGCTGGGTGGCTGCCATACCCTTTACTTGTGGAGTTGTCGGCAGCGTAACCGTAGGCCGCGTGTGCGATGTGCTTGGCAGGCGGGGTTTTTCTGCGATCAACAGCTGTAAGATTCCGATTATCGGCGCGCTATTCGGGGTGGTACTGTGCACGGCGCTGGCAGCCTATAGTTCAAGCAGTTTGTTTGCGGTGGTTTGTATTTCGATTTCTCTGTTTCTGCTCAACGGCAGCAGCACTGCCGCTTGGGCAATGGCCACCGTCGCGGCGCCGAAGAATTTTGCTGCTTCTCTTGGCTCCATCCAGAATTTTGGCGGATATCTGGGTGGTACATTGGCTCCCGTCGTGACCGGATACATGGTCCAGGCGAGCGCATCTTTCCAGTCAGCACTGCTGGTTGCCGCAGGCGTCGGGCTCTTGGCCGGTCTCGGGCATCTGTTCCTAGTAAGAAAGCCGATTTCGCTCTCCGCCGGCGAAAAATCGGAATAATTGAGGTTAACCCCTGGGGTGTGTCGGGCATCTAAGGTAATGGAGGGTAGTGCGGGAAGTAGATTCGCCTCCGGAGACCCGTTGAACCTGATGGCAGGACGGCCAGGATCCGGGCCGTAGCGGGCAGGACGGAGAGACAGCCAAAGTTGCCCAGCAGCATTGGGTGAGCGGCTCCCTAACACTGGGGAACTCTCCTGAGGCCCGATCACGGGTCTCCGATAAAAAACGGAATCGCAAAAAAGGCGGCGCGAAGCCGCCTTTTGTTCTTTCTGGCTTAATGTCAGAATCATGACGGCCGCCACGGAGTTTTACCGCGCAAAAAAAGACGGCCCTAAGGCCGTCTTTTGGATAACACACTTCAACTCACAGTTACTACGCTGCCATCGATTCCGGGTCTGCAAAGCTCGCTATTTTCGGGTTTTCGAGTTTGGTGTAGTCGGTGTACTTCATGCGGATGGCCTCTGTGTGAGTGCCGGCATTGAACACAATCTCTTCCGACTTTTCCAGTGCGCGGTCCACCCAGGTCTCCATGCCATAGAAGTGCCCGAACGGAGGGAAAGCACCCAGTTCGCAATCCGAGCAGATATTTTCTACCTCGTTCTCCGGCGCCATCTCGAGGTGCCGCACCTCGAGTTCCTGTCTGAGGTCATGGAGGTTCAGCCGGTGCGACGCGGGAAGAACCGCCATCACCAGGCGCCCGTCTGCATGGAGAATGACCGATTTGGCAAAATGCTTGCCGGAAACATGCAGCGACTGCGCCGTTTTCTGGGCAGGGAACGCCGGGTAGTGAGGAAGCAATTCAAAGCGAACGTTTTTTGAATCAAGGAACTCCTGCAATCGTTGAGACATTGACATCGCATCCTCCTTCCCTTCTTATAAGGACCATCTCCGCGAGAGAGCCTCAAGGTTTCTGTTTCGAGGGAGCCTGCCTGAATCCAAAGGATCTCTCGAAGGGTTTCGGGACCTGCCGCTTAGGCGATGGTAGCTGTAACGGACGCCGCCGCGGTCCCGGCTGCTGCCATTTGTTGGCAGAAAGGCCGACGGGTTTCCATGTTGCCTTGCCTTTCATCTCGGCCTCCTCTTCCTCTAATTATCGCTCTTTTTTGTCGCTCCCGCCGACGGGAAGGGAGCTGGCAGCCTTCTTCCCTGCGTCTGGGGATCGCACGCTCCCGTCCTGCGCGGTTGCGCCCTCCCCAGCGGGGATTCCGATGGCTACCCACCGTTGACTCCACGCTCCCTTCCCGCCAAACACATGCGAATGACCTTCATGCCGCTTTAGTCTCGATGGCGATCTTCTTTGCCGGAGCAGCTTTCGACATCATGAATTCCAGCACTCCGTCCTTCAGCGTGGCGCTGATTCCTTCCGTGTTCACTTCCACTGGCAGATCGATAACGCGCAAGATCCTCTCCGCAGCGCGTTCGGAGTAGACGGTTTTCCCCTTCTTTTTTTCTTCCTTCCCGGCTTCATGCTTGCCAGTGATAGTCACTCGGCAGGGTTCAACACTGACCTCCAACTCCTCTGCCTTAAATCCCGGGACTTCCGCCTCCACTCTGAGGCCTTCGTCGGTTTCCTCTATGCTGACGCTGACCGGATGCAGCAACTCGGACTCAGCTCTGAACCAGTCGTCGAGGTCACGACCGAAAATCCTTCCTTCTTCTTCAAACAACTGGAATGCGCGGCGCGAAATTATTTCGTGCATTTCCCGCATGCGTTCGAAGATGTTGTCGAATTCCGTGACCCTGAAGGGAGCAGGATGTTCGTGGGACGTTATGGCTAAATGCTTGCCCGCCATGGCTATGCTCCTTTCCCACTCAACCAGCGGCGCTGGCGGGTTCATGCGACCAGGCGGTTATCGAGACACGCTGGTCATCTTCCCCGAAGCCAGCGCCTGCCTTCAACTTGACACTAGCCCTCAGTGCGCAAAGTTTCAGTGAGCGTACTCACCCATTAATGTGAGATATCTCACACAGTGAAAGACTGCGCAAAACCAATAAATCGCGCGCGGCCCATATAGGTCGTCAGACAGCCCGTAATGGAAAGGGCCTCGGCCGCATTGACAAGTTCCATCACAGCGCTCACCAGGGCGGCAATTGGGATTAGCCAGCGACCTGTTGCGTCTGAATCTGTCGGAGGCGAGTCCGGGAAGCCATGGAAAGGATCATATATTCACAGCCTCCCCGGAGCCGATCCCCGAAGGTGCGCGAGGCTGCTCTTGACACGCCGGGGCGCATCTTAGAGCGCGCAGCATTGTAAACGGTGGGAAAGCTTTTGACGGAACACACTGGAAATACCAGTGGCTATTTGAAGGCTTCGGCGTGGTGGCGCACGTCCGCGCCCTCTACCAGGAAAACCACGTCTTCGGCGATGTTGGTGGCGTGGTCGGCAATGCGCTCAAGATTGCGGGCGACAAACATCAGGTGGATACATCCGCGGATGGCCGAGGGTTCCGCCTCCATGTACTGCACAAGCTCGTCGTAAACGGTGTCACGCATCTGGTCAACCGCGTCATCGGACTTCAGGACGTTGCGCGCCAGGCTCGCGTCTCTTTTGATAAAAGCATCGAGGCTCTCACGCAGCATGGATTGGACCAGGTTGGCCATCTGAGGCAGATCGATCAATGGCTTAATAGTCGGTTCATGCATCAGCGAGCGCGCACGCTCCGCGATGTTAACAGCATGATCGCCCATCCGCTCAAGATCACTGTTGATCTTGATTGAGGAGGTGATAAAGCGCAGGTCCGTAGCCATTGGCTGTTGCAGCGCCAGCAGACCCGTCGCCAGATCATCAATCTCGATTTGCATACGATTAACGCGAACTTCGTTCTCCATCACCTGGCGGACCTGTTCCTCATCCTGCTCCACCAATGCCAGGACGCTGCGGTAGATGGACGACTCAACCAGGCCGCTCATCTCAAGCAGCCTCTTTCGCAACTCATCGAGTTGAATTTCAAAATGACGCAATGGGCCGCTCCCCCGCCGTTAGCCGAACCGGCCGGTAATGTAATCTTCAGTCTCTTTCTGCGCAGGATTCTTGAATATGATGTCCGTCTTGTTGAACTCGATGAGCTTTCCAAGCAGGAAAAATCCCGTCTGGTCCGCCACCCGTGCCGCCTGCTGCATGTTATGCGTAACGATCACGATGGTGCAACTCCCCATGAGAGCAAAAAGCAATTCCTCGATCTTCGCAGTCGCGATGGGATCGAGCGCCGAACACGGTTCATCCAACAGCAGAACTTCCGGATCGATTGCCAGGGCGCGTGCAATGCACAGCCGTTGTTGCTGCCCGCCCGAAAGCGCGTAAGCCGACTTGTGCAGATGGTCCTTTACCTCATCCCATAGAGCGGCGCGCCTCAGGCTCTTCTCCACCACTTCTGCAACCTGCGCCCGGCGCGTCATTCCATTGACTTTCAGACCATATGCAACATTCTCGAAGATGGACTTCGGGAATGGGTTCGACTTCTGGAACACCATCCCGACACGCCGCCTGAGATTGACGACGTCCATATCAAAGATATTCTGACCATCAAGCAGAACCTCGCCCTCTGCACGGGTTCCGCGGACTGTTTCGTGCATTCGGTTGAGGGTTCGCAGAAAGGTTGACTTCCCGCACCCCGAAGGCCCGATCAGGGCCGTGATCTTTCCCTCCATGATCTCAAGGCTGACGTCAAAAAGAACCTGCCTCGCACCGTAAAGGAAATTCAGCCGGTTGACGGCAATCTTCAGCACAGATTCACGGGCCTCTTTTTCAGAGTCCGCAAGCGGTCGCTCGTACCCCGGCACTCCGATCATCACCTCCGGGTCAGTCACATTTCCCATAGCATTATCCCCGCGGCGCCAGACTCTTTCGAGACAAAATAAGCCGTGCCCCAATGTTAGCAATAAGCACCAGCATGAGCAAGATGAAGCCAGCCGCCCACGCCTGACGGTGCCAGTCCGCGTAGGGCGCGATGGCGTATACGTAAATCATGACGGGAAGCGAAGCTGTAGGCTGGTTCAGCCCGTGGCTCCAGAACTGATTATTGAAGCTTGTAAACAGCAGAGGCGCGGTCTCTCCCGCCACCCGGGCAAGGCCCAGCAACGCGCCAGTGGCAATCGCCCGGATCGATGCGGGAATCACGACCGTAGCGATGGCCTTCCACTTGCTCGCGCCCAGGGCCAGGGCACCTTCGCGAAGAGGCATCGGGACCGCTCTCAGGAAATCTTCTGTGCTGCGAAGCACGATGGGAATCAGCATCACCCCGAGAGCCAACCCGCCAGCCCACGCGGAAAAGTGGCGCATCGGCAGAACAACAAGGGTATAAGCGAAAATGCCCATTACAATCGAGGGAACGCCGTTCAAGAGGTCCGCCGTATACCGAACCAGAAACGTAAACGTCTTGCCCCCAAATTCAGCCAGGTAAATTCCCCCCAGCAGGCCCGTGGGAATGCCTGTCAACGCCGCAATCAGGAGCAGTTTTCCACTCCCGACTATAGCGTTCGCCATCCCGCCGCCCGTTTCTCCAACAGGCGCAGGCAAGTGGGTAAGGAAGGTCCAAGTCAGGTACTGCCACCCGTTCCAGCCAAGATATCCCAGCACAATCAGCAGGACGGAGACCGAAAGAAGTGCGCAAAGCCCGGTAAGGGTAAGCATCAACACGTTGACGAATTTTCTCCAGCCGAGCCGGGGATTCATGGGTGAGCCGTTCCCTTTCTTGTGGTCACCACAATCAGCACGCGCGCCAGGGCATTGATAATGATGGTCACCAGGAAGAGTACCAGTCCGAGTTCGATGAGGGACTGGAGATAAAGATTCCCAGTTGCTTCCGTAAACTCGTTGGCAATGACGGCTGCAATCGTGTAACCGGGGGCGAAGAGCGAAGCGCTGATTCTTGGGTCGTTCCCAATCACCATGGTAACAGCCATGGTTTCACCCAGGGCCCTGGCCAGCGCTAAGAAGATTGATCCGTAGATTCCCGTCTTCGCGTAGGGAACAACCACCCTCCATGTTGCCTCCCAGCGGGTCGCCCCTAAAGCCAAAGCGGCCTCGCGCTGGTCAACCGGCACAGCCATCAGGACCTCCCGCGAGATCGAAATGATGAAGGGAATAATCATGATGGTAAGAATCACTCCAGCAGCCAGCATCCCGATCCCGTACATCTGGCCCTGGAAGAAGGGCAGAAACCCCAGCGTAGCCTTCAGGAATGGTTCGACATCCGTCCGAAGAAACGGTACGAGCAGAAAAATGCCCAGCAGCCCGAGGATCACGCTAGGTACAGCCGCCAGAAGTTCCACCACAAAGGTCAGGACATGCGAAATCCTCGGCGGAGCAAGCTCTGCAAGAAAGATGGCTGCTCCGACCCCCAACGGCAGAGCCAGCAACAGGCTCACCGCTGACGTGACTAGCGTTCCATAAATAAATGGCAGCGCTCCGAAATTCTCGAAGACGGGGTCCCAGGTACTCGTTACCAGAAAGCGCCATCCAAAATGTTGGCGGGGAAGCTCCGAATGGGTCCACAATTCGTAAACCAGGAGCAGCGTGATAAGAACGACGCTGGCCGCGAAAGCCAGGGTGATCAGATGGGCTATCTCATCTCCACTCCCCAGCCGCCGAACAAACGATTTCATCCTGCCCCCAAAGCCTTGGGGTCCGGGGCTGGTTGGCTTCTCAGTGGAAAGAGGCATGGTTGCCATGCTAATGGATCTGAAGAATGCTGCCCGTTTCCTTCCCCTCAAATCGGAGGTACTTACAACGACTCCGAAGGAGTGCTGCAAAAGGGACCGTGCCACCAACGGGCGGGGATGGCCCCTCCCTGTTTCCCATCGGGCGTTCCCATTTCCTCCTGTGTAATCTTATGCCAACGAAAGGGAACAAGGCTATGATACAGCGAATAAATCAGTGAATTCTTCAAGATCCATCATAGACGGCGGACACACGAATAGTATAAACCGCTTCTGTCACAGCTCAGAGTTCCCATCGTTCTGATGCCCGGCGAGACCAGCGCTGACTTGCTACAAGCATTCGGGAACCGCCGGGAAGAACATACGTTCTACTTCCAAACCGCAAATCGCCTAACTGACCAAGGAAATATGCTCCGTATTAAGGTCCTTCACGGAATCAGGCAACTGGCCGTAATCAAGGCTCTCAACCATGGCCTGGCCGTCACTGACCATCCAGTGCAGGAAGTCTTTGATCGCATCCCGTTTTGCTTCGTCAGCAATATGAACCGGAATCAACAAATACGTGAAGCTGCAGATCGGATACGCATCCTTGCCCGTCGGGTCGGTGATCGAAACGCGGACGTCATTCTGCATTTCGCTTGCAGCGCCGGCGGCCGCTTCCTTAGCCGTTTCCAGGCTGGCTTTAACAAAATTCCCCGCGGAGTTCTGAACAAGGCCGTAAGACATCTTGTTTTGGAGGGCGTAGATAAGCTCCACATAACCAATGGAATAGGGGGTCTGTTTGACGACCCCGGCCACACCCTCGTTGCCTTTGCCGCCCAGGCCGACGGGCCACTGAACAGAGGTATTGCTGCCCACCTTTGACTTCCAACCCGGGCTGACTTTTGAGAGATAATCGGTCCAGACAAAGGTAGTGCCGCTTCCGTCGGAGCGGTGGACGACAGTGATGTCTTTAGCAGGAAGCTTCACACCGGGATTGCTCTTCTGGAGGTCCGGCGCGTTCCACTTGGTGATTTTGCCAAGATAAATTCCAGCGAGGGTTGCCGCCGTAAACTTCAGCGGGACCTCAACCCCCGGAATATTATAGCTAGGCACTACCGCTCCCAGCACCGTGGGGAACTGCACAATGTGCAGGTTCATTTCCTGGAGCATGTCGTCTTTAAGCGGCATGTCCGAGGCGCCGAAATCAACCGTGCCTGCATGAAGCTGCCGGATTCCGCCACCAGAACCAATGGACTGATAATTGATAGAAACGTTTGGATGAAGCTTATGGTATTCGCTAAACCACTTTGAGTAGATCGGATAAGGAAAAGTGGCGCCCGCAGCATTCAGCGTGATGGTGCCTGAGGCTGAGCCAGAACCTGATTCCTGCTGGCTGCAAGCCGTCAGCAGACCAACCAACGCCACCGTCACAGCCAGGGCCGCGATTGTACCTCTTAATCTGATTTTCATTAGTTATTCCTCTCATTGAGATTGACCATGAATTGTTACAATTGCGTTAAGGTTATGTTACAAAATTGTTAAGGATGCGGAGCCGAACGGCCCAGCAACGGCCACCCCAATTGTGCGTTACTGGGAGCCCCTACGAAGATTCGAATTTGCGTTCCCAAACACCCCTCGGATAGGCCGGACTCTCGCAAACCTTGCGTGAACCGGCCCATCCAAGTCCTCCGCCAGCAGAAGCATTCTCGCCTACTTAATCAAGGCGATGTGTTTCATGTCAATACTCTTCACCGACTGGGGCAGCTGGCCGTAATAGAGACTTTCCACCATCCCCTGGCCATCGTTCAGCATCCAGTGCAGGAAGCCTTTGATCGCATCGCGCTTTGCTGCATCAGCAATGTGATCCGGGATCAGCAGGTACGTGAAGCTGCAGATGGGGTAAGCGTCCTTGCCCGGAGGGTTGGTGATCGAAACGCGAACGTCGTTCTGCATTTGGCTGGCAACGCCGGCGGCTGCATTACTGGCACTTTCCAGGCTGGCCTTAACGAAATTTCCAGAGGAGTTCTGCACAAGGCCGTAAGGCATATGGTTCTGAAGGGCGTAGATCAGTTCCACGTACCCGATGGCATTGGGAGTCTGCTTGACAATTCCAGCGACGCCTTCATTGCCCTTGCCGCCCAGTCCCACGGGCCAGTTGACACTGGTGTTGCTACCCACCTGGCTTTTCCATTCGGAACTCACCTTTGAAAGGTAGTCCGTCCAGACAAACGTCGTGCCGCTGCCGTCAGACCTGTGGACGACAACGATGTCATTGCCAGGGAGCTCGACACCAGGGTTGGGTCCCGTGATGGCGGGGGCGTTCCACTTGGTTATTTTACCGAGGTAAATCCCGGCCAAAGCTTCCGGCGTAAACTTTAGTGTGGCATTCACACCGGCAATGTTGTAGCTGGGCACAACAGCTCCCAGCACGGTGGGGAATTGGATGATGTGGAGGTCGAGCTTTTGCAGCAACTCGTCGTTCAGCGGCATATCCGACGCCCCAAAATCAACCGTTCCGGCGTGGAGTTGTTGGATCCCGCCACCGGAACCAATGGACTGATAATTGATAGCCACGTTTGGGTGAGCTTTGTGGTAAGCGTTAAACCACTTGGAGTAAATCGGGTAAGGGAAAGTGGCGCCTGCGGCGTTGAGCTGCAGGTTGTCAGGCGCCGGGGCAGGTGCAGGGGCGGCTGGTGTGACCACTATTTTCGCGGCCAGAACCACCCCAAGAACTGCTATCCAAATCGATCCTAATTTAAGAAACTTTTTCACCTTTCTTTCCTCCTGTTGTGGATTTTTCAGCCAGCGACCGCATTCTCGCCGCCGGTTCCAAGGCATCAAATAGACTTAATGATGACCCGCCAATCCTTCTTGCCAGCCAAACCGGGCTTACAAGCTAGTAGTTGAACTGCGTCCAGACGACAATTCCGTTTGTGTCCGGACCCGTCTGCCCCTGGGGGTGGACCCAGTGGAAGTTCTGGTCGCCGAACGCAACGTCGAAGTGACTGGTAACCTTGTAGCTGATGCCACCAATCGTGCGTGCGAAGTCCAACGGATTATCCGTTAGATCAATAGTCGAGGAGTCAAAACTTGTGTTTGGCTTGAAGTACTGAAAATGGTCAAACGCCGCGACGCGGGACTTACCGAGGCGGGCATGTCCGAAAAAGTGGAAGCCTTCCTTCCGCGTATGGATCCCGCTCATAGCTGCGCTCGCTGCCGAGTTGAACACATCGTAAGTGCCCCCCGACCCTGGCGAGGAGGAATAGCTCATTTTAGAAACCTACCTGCAAGGTAGCCTGCACTCTGCCTTCCCCTGGAATTGTGCTGACGCTGTGATTGGTTCGCTGGTAGTCAAACAACCAGATGTATTCCTTGTAAAAGTGCCAGGCTACGCCGCCAATATAGAGTCGCTGGATGTCATTGTAGACTGCTGTATTGGAGTTCATCTCATCTGCGCGGCCAAGAATACTGATTTTGCCTCGGTCATTTGGCAAGGGAATATGGACGGCTGCAAAGACGGAAAAGCCTCTCCGCTCGGCTCCGGTTCCGTCAGAGTTAATTGCAGTCCCACCCTGATTCCCTTTCCCGACAAATCCTTGCCCGGTAAGTGTAAAATGTTGGCTTTCGTAGGAAACCATCCCATCAAAAACACGCCAGTCCGGCGGGTCTGTCGCCTGGTTTCCTTTGCCGACGACACCGAACGCGGTGAACTGTAGCCCCGGTACATGGCTCGGAGCAGGGCGAATACTAACGCGGCCTTCGAAGACCTTATTTGTGTTCTTTTCTGCGGCATGGTACCCGCCGCCATTGTAGACGCCCACCTGCCAGGAACCATACTTGCCGGCATAGTGGCTGTTGACTTTGCTCTTGTAATCGCTGCTCATGCTTCCGCCGAAATCCGACCCGAACAGCACTCCAACGTCGGCGCTGTTGAAAATGCTGTTGCGCTCGAGAAACATGGTGTCCTGCATGCGGAATCCGTTCATAGCTTCTTCAAAGTCAAGCCAGGGCATGTGCGCCAGGCCGAATTCCATATATGGGGCGGTTATGGCGTTATTCCCCTTCCAATGGAACTTGCCGTACAGATACTTCACGCGCGCCTTAAAATCGCCTGTGGAATCAGAAGTGATATCGGTTACAAAGCGAGCGGTAAGGTACGACGTAACATCCACATCCGCGCCGAAATAGCCTCGCTTCAGCTGGAAGGAGTTATAGTCCGTGGTTTCGCCGGGAACGCCTGAGTACTGCTGTCCATTCTGATAGGATATATAAAACAATCCGATCGGCTTGAAACCTTTCAATGCAGCCGGCAGTTGGAACGTTTGGGGCGCTGGCTTGCTTGCACTGCCGCCACTCTGTGCCGGATTGGTTGCCGATGAAGTAGCGGAGGGCGAAGCGCTGGATGCCAGCAGAATATGTTGGGCCTCTCCCTGACTTGTGTGCGATGAAGCTTCAGAGGAAGCCGGAACCGCCTGAGAATCGCCAGCGGCGCCGGTTCTCTTAACGAGCTCCAGTCGCTGCTGATCGAGAGAGGACTGGAGTTTTTCAATCTGTTTTTGTTGAATGTCAATCTGCTGCCTCAGAACCTCAACGGCTTGAGAATCGCCGGCGGCAGAGGCCGGAATGACCGACGTCAGGCTGGCCACTTGTCCTGTTGAGGGGAATTGCGGAGCATTTTGCGATGCCGAGGTTGCCGCCACCTTGTTCACTTGATCTGTGGCCGACTCTCCCACGACATTCTGCGAAGATCGAGCGACCGAAGCTTCTTTGGAGGCATTGACAGTGGATGCAACCTGTGCCTGTAACTTGTTCATTGCCTGCAGAAGCTGAGCAATCTGCTCCTGCTGGAGGGCGAGCTGCTTCTTCAACTGGGCGATCTCGCCGGCTGAATCGGTCGATTCTTTCTCTCCTGGCGCGAGTTTCTGTGCTTTGGTTTGATCTTCCTGCTGTACTTTCGTGTTTTTTGAGTTCCGGTTTTTCGCCTTCGTGCTTGTTCCGCGCTTAATTTGTTTTGCAGGAACACTTGCTCCATCACCGGGCCGGACTGGATTTTCCGCAGCATGTGCAGCGGCTGATCCCGCCAGGCAGGCAGCAAGGACAGCCAAGCCCATGGGAAGCCAAGTGTTGTGTTTTCGTCCGAGCATCTCTACTCCTTAAATTAAGATGTGTTGCAAACGTATAGCTTGAAGCAGCTATACAGAATGAACTTGTTGTGAGTGGTCATCCCGCCACATCGTATTGTGGCCAGATAAAGGCAAGATGACGTTTGTGTTACGTTTCTGTTACAAAAATGTCCCTTCAGGTTTATGACCAGAAACTGCATTACTTCCTTGGGCTACGCAAGAAAGGCTTTCAAACGGCTCCAGTCTGCATCTGAATGGAGCATCAACTGACGCTGCGGGGTGCGGCTCGCCGCTTCCCTCCATTCGACCCAACTATGGAAAAACAAGCCTTGGGTCCTTCAGGGAGTAGCTCCGTGGGCTTCGCTCGGCACACCGCTGATCTTTTCAGCTGGCAGCCAAAAAAATGCAGGACCGGTAAATCTTCACCGGCCCTGCCAGGAGAAGGGGCCTTACGCCTTGTGGAACCCCCGTGTGTTGTAAGTTGAATTGCCACTCCGGAAAATCTACACAGCCAGATGCCGTGGTTCCTCATGCGTAGTCGTGGCGGCATGCAGGCGCGAGCCGCGCCGCCGGTTTACATTGTCGACAGCGCACTTGAGAATGTGGACAATCTGCGGAACCGTGAATGAGTCTGTCATAAAGTCAAAGGCTCCATGGTCCATAGTGTCCAGGTAGAGCCTGGTATCAGCTGTGGGGGAGACAATGATCACGTTGACCGGCTCAACGGCTTTGGCCGCGACGTCCAGCACATCCATCCAGTTGCCATCAGGCAGTACCGTGTCACTCAGCACCAGGTGCGGACACGGCATTTCGCAAAGTTGTATCTCTGCTTCCAATGCGCTCCTCGCCCGGACAACTCTGATGGAGAGCGCATAGAGAACCAGTTGCAAGGTGTATAAGCGGTCGTTTCGGTGGTGAATCAATAACGCGGTTACATTTGGCTTCATAGCCAGTCTGCCTTGTTCATCTTCAAGTGTTAATTCTATTTTCACGCTCCCAGCATGAAGGATGACTGTTAAGCGTTGATGACAAATTAATGAATGTGCGGTTACATTACAGAGGCCAGGATTGCAGGAAGGATTACAGAACCGAGGGTCCCTTCAGATTGTAGATTCTCAGAAGGCAGTTCATCTACAGACCTGACGGCGGAGCGTTTGTGGGTGGGTCCTTATGTGTACTTCTTGGCCAGACGGGCGGCGACAGGATCGTTGACGCGTTCACTCCAGCGCAGCATCAGGCCGGCCAGTTCTTTGACTTGCGAACGCGATTCCGGGCGCGGGAAAAGGTCTTCTGACTCGCCGAGGTCTGCTTCCAGATTGTACAGCTCGTCCTTGGGATGGTCACGGAGAATCAGCTTCCATTGTCTGGTCCGCACAGCGCGCTCGATGGCAGGGGTGCCCCCGACGCCCAGCTGCGAAATATTCTCAATGAATACCGGCTCTTTCCAGCCCTGGTCGTTCTTTCGAATCTCCTCAAGCCGGCTCCGTCCCTGCAAACGTTCCGGCAGGGTCAGACCTGCTAATTCAAGCAGGGTTGGCATCAGATCAATGGTGGAAACACCCCCCTCGTAATCAACGCCGGAAGGCAGGCCATTGGGGTAACGCATCAGGAATGGCACCTTGGCGCTGTCGTCGTAGCAGACTCCCTTGTCGCTGCTCCCGGGCCTCTCGCCAAAGGTCTCCCCATGATCGGATGTGAAACAAACGAAGGTGTTGTTCTCGAGATCTAAACCTTCCAACTTGGCCAACACCTGGCCAACAGCCCTGTCCACTGCCGTTACAGCTCCGTAATAACCGGGAATCGGAACCCCCCAGCGGGCGTAGACATTCTCGTCGTGCAGTGGAGGATCGTACGGAGTGTGGGGCGGATAGTGCGAAACCACCAAGGCAAAGGGCCTGGAACGGTTCTTTTCCAGGAAACCCATAGCTTGATCCGCTTCCACGTCTGTCCGGTAGGCTGAGCGGTATCGTTCACCCACCCAGTGCGGTTTGTGTGAATTGTAGCCGGCCCAGTAGTCAAAGAAACCCGGATCGTCATCGCCCAGGTGCCACTTGCCAATGTAACCGGTGTAATAACCCGCGTTGCGAAGCAGGTTCGGCCAATTCGGTGACAGTCTATACTGGGGAAGCGCGAAGGCATTCGGGACATGATAGATGTTGTGCTGAACGTGCGTCGTGTGAGGGTACACGCCTGTGAATAGCGACGCCCGCGAAGGGCTGCACAACGCCTGGGGACAGTAGGCGTTGCTGAACCGAACGCCGTCGCGCGCAAGGCCGTCCAGGTTGGTAGTTTCCGTAAAGGAATTGCCCGACACTCCGAACGCATCAGCACGAAACTGGTCAGCCAGAATAATCAGGAAATTCGGTCGGGAAGTTTGCGGACCGGGCTTCACCATTGTAGCTGCCGCGGTCAGAGCAAGAAAATCACGCCGGTTCATAAGACTCCCATTCTTTTCAGAGTTATTGCGCCATCAGAACGATGCAGAATAGCACATCCCGTTGGCGTCTCCTGCCAACTACCAGTTTGTAATAGACCCGTCAGGCCGACGGAACATTGGAATAGGGCGCGAGCGCTCCGTGATCTCGGCTGCAAGTTGCAGGGATTTCGTGTCGAGCTCCACTCCGAGCCCGGGCCGGCGGTTGGGCCACAACTTGCCGTTCCTGAAGTCGTAGAATTGCGGCAGGTGGGAGTATTCGTGCACGCCATCGCCCAGCATTTCCATCATTACCGGGCCGGCGAAAGTTCCGCAGCAATGGACCAGTGTGGCTTCCGAAACCGGGCCTGTAAAGTGGGGAATCAAACCGACGTAGTGCGTGTCGCATAATGCGGCGATCTTCATATATTCAGTGATGCCGCCAACATTTGGGAGTGTCACCCGCGCGTAGTCAATCAACTGGTTTTCAATCAGCCACCGGACGTCCCACTTGCTGCCGAACTGCTCGCCCACGGCGATGGGCACCTTGACCTGCGCGCGCAATTCACGATAGACGCCAGGATCTTCCGAGCGAACCAGGTCCTCCGCAAAATACGGCTCCAACGGTTCGATCAATGTGGAGAGGTGCACCGCATCCGGGAAATCCAGCCGGGTGTGATAATCAACCGCCCAGTCGCCATCAGGGCCGACGCCGTCGCGAATCTCAACACAGTCCTTATAGGTTTGGCGGACTGCCTGATGCGAATTAAAGGGCTGGCCGCTTGGCGGGTCTGCTGTGGCGTAGCGGAAGGCGCGAAAGCCGGCTTCAACACAGGCGCGAGCAGTATCCTTGAGTGTTCCGTGGTGAGGAAAGCCGGTTGAATAGCACTCTATGTGCTCGCGCGAAAGCCCGCCGAGCAAGTCATAAACCGGAACACCCAGCGCCTTGCCTTTGATGTCCCAGAGCGCCAGGTCAATGGCACCCATGGCGTCCAGCTTTTCGCGACCGGCAGGATAGAAGTAACCACGAAACATCATCTGCCACAGATGCTCGATGCGCGCGGGATCTTCACCGATAAGCATTGCAGCACACTGTTTGATGGTGTCCGGCGACCCGCCTTCCCCCACGCCTGTGATTCCCTGGTCGGTTTCCACCGTCACGATATGGAAGCTCTGGTTAAACGCCGGCGGTGACTGGGGGTTGAGGTAAAAACGAATGCGCGTAATCTTCATCCCGGAACCTCCTGCAGACTGCGACGAAGTACCCGCGATACTTTGCGCGCGGAGCTTGGGGCCTGCAACTCCCCCACCGGCCACTGCTGCCGCACCTCCCAATCCCGCTGCTCGAAGAAAAGTTCGACGTTTCATTACTCCTCCTCCCAAAACCAATTTGTTCCACCGCGGATCCCATACCGCTCCCCGTAACGTCACTCCACGAACTGTTACCATGCCTGCGGCACTGGAAAAGCGAACTTATCCCTCTGCAGTGAAAATTGCAAGTGCGTGAGACAACAGCGGGGATGGGCCGATCGAACCCTGAGCCGAAGGGCGGGTCCGCACTACGCTGGTTTCGGAGATTCAGGCGAGTAGGCAGGCAGAAGAATGGTGAAGGTTGTTCCTTTCCCAAACTGGCTTTCCACGCTGACAGTCCCGTTCATTCGCTCGATGACATGCTTGACAATGGAAAGTCCCAGGCCGGTCCCGCCCATTTCGCGCGATCGAGCTTTATCAACCCGGTAGAACCGTTCGAAAACTCTCGACAGGTCTGTGGAGGGAATTCCGATGCCTGTGTCCGTTACTACAATGCGGACGTTATCCCCGGATTCCCTTCTGACTTCCACACGAACTTCACCCGCGGGACGGTTGAATTTGATGGCGTTGTCCAGAAGGTTCACCAAAGCCTGTTCCAACCGTCCTCTCTCCGCCAGGACGTCGGTTTCATCCAGTTCCCCACGGGTAATGGTGACGCCGCGAAGTTGAGCCGCCGGCTCAATTATCTTTAGGGCCGTATCAACGGCCGCACGCACGGAAATCGGTTTCGATTCGGCGGGAGGCCTTTCCGATTCGAGTTCCGAAAGCGCCAACAGGTCTGAGGCGATGTTGCTGAGCCGGGTGGCATGGGACTTGATGATCTCAACAAACTTTCGATTGTTCTCTTCGTCTTCAAGCGCCCCTTCGAGCAGAGTTTCTGCATAGCCACTGATGGCAGTCAGCGGCGTGCGCAGCTCATGCGAAACGTTGGCGACGAAGTCCCTCCGGACGCGCTCCAGTCTCTCCAGATCCGTGATGTCGTAGAAAATCGCGATGGCGCCGCCTCGCACGGTCCCCGCGAGCGGAGACACCTGGACTTCAAACGAATGTCCTTCCGCACCGGCAAGCCGGACCCGCTGCTTCACGGGCTGGCGGGATTCCAGCACGTGCGCAAACATGCCGAGCAATTCAGGATCACGCAATACATCCAGCAGAGGCTGGTTCTCCGGTATGGAGTCAGAAGTTACAACCACACGGCGGAACGAATCGTTGCAAAACGTTATTCTGAGATCGGTGTCCACGGCCACCACTCCCTCCACCATACTGGCCAGGATACTTTCACGCCGCGCGGATTCCAGACTGAGGCGGTAAACCAGCTCACGCAGCCGTGATCCTGTCCGATCGAGCGAGCGAGCCAGGTCACCCAGTTCGTCGTTGCCGTACACCAAGGATCGTCCCACGGACGGCGTCTTGTCCAGGTTCTCGGCAAACATCTTGAGGCTGTTGACGCGACGGGTGAATGACTGGGAGAAGAAATACGCAATTCCCAGCGCAAGAAGCAGGGCCACCAGTGATGCGACCCAGATTTCGTTATGCAAAGCTTCGGTTGCTGACTTGACGTCCGTCAGAGGAACCGCCAGTTGAAGAGCATACCCCGGTTTTTCCTGGTAGCGAAAAGGTACCGCCAGGTAGTAGAGCTCCTGGTTAAGGTCGGGGTCGGGGCGAACGGAAACACCAGTGCTTCCCTGGAGGGCCTTCTGGATCTCGGCGAGGTCGGCACGGCTGGCAGACACAACCGAGGGTTCCTGCGAATCAGCAAGCACGATACCCTGAGGATCGATGACGGCCACGCGAGCACCCGCACGGCCCTGGGATTCACGCGACCAGTTCTCCAGCTTCGACGGGGGAATCGTTGCCGCCTCGCCTGCAAGAATCTCCGCTTCCGCCCTCAAGCGGCGATGGATATTCTCAGTTTGAAGCTGGATGGTGAAGCGGGTGAGATAGATGTTCATGCCCAGCAGCGTACCCGCCATCAACAGGAACGCGGCGACGAGCAACTTGCGAAATATCGGGCTGGTCAAGGCCATGCGTGTCAGGAAAATGGGCCAGCCGCAAACTCAATCTTCTTGAGAATCGGCATCGCCGGGAAAGAATCTGTACCCAGACCCCCGCACAGTCTGAACATACTGAGGAGACCCTTCATGTTTTTCAATCTTTTCGCGAAGACGCCGAATGTGGACGTCCACCGTGCGCGGAGTCACAAAGCGGTCTCTGCCCCAAACATTGTCCAGCAACTGCTCGCGGGTAAAGACCCGCCGGGGCTGAGAGGCCAGGAAATGAAGCAGCTTGAACTCGAGCGCACTCAACTGGATGGGACGGCCACGGACCGTTACTTCGCGAGTCCTTGAATCGAGGCGCAATTCTGGCACCTCAATAACTTCCGTTTTTCCAAGCACAACATCCTGGCGTCGCAAAACGGCCTTCGCGCGGGCAACCAGTTCCCGTGGGCTGAAGGGCTTTACGACATAATCATCAGCCCCAAGTTCCAGTCCGAGCACGCGGTCTATTTCTTCGCCCTTGGCTGTCAGGAAAATGATGGGCAGCGCTTTCAGACGCTCATCCGCCCGCACTCGCCTGCAAATCTCCATACCGTCAAGGTCGGGCAGCATGATGTCCAGAAGGACCAGGTCGACGGAATTGTTACGGATGTATTCCAGTCCGTCCCTACCGTTCGAAAAGCTTTCGACGTCAAACCCTTCCTTCCGGAAGTTGTACCTCACAAGGTCGACGATATCTTTCTCGTCTTCGATAATAGCAACTCGCTGGCGCACGGATGGATTATAGCATCCGTCACTTGTGTAAAGTTGGAAACTGAAACAGCAAAGGTTGATGGCCGCGAGCATTCTCACGGACAGCCGCCGCACAAATCCGGCAGACTGAGGGGCGGCCACTTGCCATGGCGCAAGGAAAAATTAGCGCATTTCAGCCGCGCCTCTTCACAAAACTGATCGCCTTTAGCATGACTGCATCATTAGGAATCACTTTTCCGAAAGTGTTTTCAAATCCCTGGACCGCGCCTCGAAATCCTTTTGAGCCTTTCAGGTTAACTTCTCGAATCACCTGACCCAGACGCGGGCTCGCCCATTCAAACGCGAAAAAGCTGATGGAAGATTTGCCCTCCTGCCCGCACGCTATTTCGTCCGCCCCGTAGCAGTAGGCTCCCCGGCGAGGATGACTGCGCCAGTTCCATTCCAGAATATTGACACCGTAACGAATGGGAATAAGCTCGGGCAATCCGTCGTCGTAAACCACTTCGTACCATCCCAAAAGGTCCGCAGAGTCGCGCATATCCCAGATCAGGCGGTAGGCTTCTTTGTTCGTCGCGGGCCGAGCGCACGCGTGCAGAAAAATCAGGCTGGTGGCATCCTCTCCAATCCGGATGCCTCTAAGTTCGCGCGGCAAGGGATTCGGTGTTTCACCTTCCGCGCCCACCATCGCGATGGCTTTGCCGACCACAGCGCCGGGTGATGCCAGATCGAACACTCGGTTTCCCGCCGTTA